>JALZAI010000225.1 GCA_030948475.1 Actinomycetota bacterium | reverse complement strand
CACGGCGAGATCCGCAAGAAACACGCCGCCGGCACAGCGCCCCAGCACAAAATTCAATACGGGAGTGTCAAGGATCAACCGAACTAGATCCGTCAAGCATCACCCGAAGGACGACAAGGGCACCAGTGTTTCCAAGCGGATAGCGCAGACCGCGGTAGCGGCGTCCGACCACATGGTGTTCGGGCCGCCCATCCTGCCGCCCCTCGGCCGGTCGAACTGTCCCCTCACAAGCCCGTCATGCAGCCGTCGGCCGGACCGGTCTGCGTGTACCAGTCCCCACTCGGCTGGCCTGTTCCACCACCGGGATGGTCACCCCCGCCGGGCTGGCGGTCACCCGCACACTGACCCCCCACCGCCGCCGGGCTGTCAATGGTGGCAACAGCAGGATGTCAGGACAAGATGAACGGCGACCCGAGCAGGCCGGGGGGTTGGTGACGGCTGCGGCGAACAACGCAGTGATCGACGTGGTGGTCCCGCGCGTCAGTTCCTAGTAGGAACTGCCTGGCTGCCGATGCGAGTTGTACGGACCCACAGCGCGCGGGCGAGGTTGTCGCGGAGGACCAACAGAGTCTTCGTCGACGCTGACAATCGACTCGACGCGCCGCTTTTTCTGTGCTCCGCTTTCCCCGCGCCGCGAGTCGCATTCCGGGCGGCCATGTCTCCCGGCGCGAGGCATCCTCCGCCGAGCGACCCGGTCCGATCGCGAGGACGAAGAAGTTCGATCACAGCTGTACGCGGTTGCTCGTCGCATGCGGCCACTTGAGGCCTCACTGGGCTGGCGGTGTCGATCGACGCTTCCACGAAACTCCGAAACCTACGCGGGGCACGCCGAGACGTCGAGGTGGTGGGTGCTAGATCAGGTGCGGTGGAAGGACTGACGGGGACGTGGTCGGTCACGGCCCGGATCGGCCGACCGTGCCTGCGGATCGGCGACTACCTCGACAACACGACGCGAGGGGAAGTGTAGCCAGTCGGCTGGCCGCCGTTGTTCGGCGGCACGAAGGACTGTTGGGACGTGCAGGTCCAGATCGTGGGCCGCGGGAAGCTCGTGTGCGTCAGTGCACTGGATCCGTACACCGTGTCATTGTCGGCGATGACGTGCGTGAGCGCGTTGTCCGCCCAGCTCAACGACAGCGGCAATAGGCTGCGCGTCGGCTGCATTCCGAAGGACAGCAGGACGTGCCGGATCGGGATGGCACCTGCGGGGTCGCTGCCCTCAAACCCGGCCACCTCGCCACGAGCCGTGATGGCCAGGCCGCGAGCGAAGGTGTCGCCCGCGAAGAGGTTCGGGCTGTGCGGGGGGCCGGTTCGCGGCCACACCAGGGCCGTTCTCGGATCGAGCAGGGTCCGGCCGGCGACCTGGCCTGAATTGTTGATCGCGAAGCCCTCGGCGGGCTGCCCGGACGGCAACGCCGCGGCGCGACCGCGCGCCGACCACACTGTTGCCACGGTCGGCGCGGGGCCGAAGGAGAAGCTGCCGCCGGTGACCTGACCCAGGTCGCTGACGCCCTGAGCGTAGGAGCCGTCATAGCCCGCCACCGGGGCCAGTCTCTGCGGCCGTGACCACCAGTGCGCCCACACTGCAGCAAAATCGTTCCCGTCCGCGTCCAACGCTTCACCGACCATCTCACCGCTTGCGTTGATGGCCCGGACGTAGGCGTTGGTGGCGCCGGCGAAGTCGGTCAGCTGATGCACGCGACCTCCGCTGACCAGCCATCCGGCCATCACGTCGGAGTTGATGCCGACCGCAACCTCGCCGCGGCCGTCGACCCCGGTGGCGGACAGCGGCTCGCCGGGGGCTGTGATGCCGAAGTCGCCGAGATCGCGAACGTGCCAGCGTTCGTCGAACCGCGTCCACACCGCGACATGCTGGTGTCCGCTCGCATCACCAACGAAACCGACCGCGCGGTGCCCTAGTGCGCCAAGAATATCGCCGTGGTCCATGCCTGACGGCATTGGCAGCGCCACGATCGTGGGCGGGCATCCGAACGCATCCTCATTCTGCGGCGTGGCGTTCGCGTAAGCCGTTTGGCTCAC
This sequence comes from Actinomycetota bacterium, assembly GCA_030948475.1. Classification (GTDB taxonomy): domain Bacteria; phylum Actinomycetota; class Actinomycetes; order Mycobacteriales; family Jatrophihabitantaceae; genus JALZAI01. The sequence goes on along the minus strand of JALZAI010000225.1, from coordinate 7,243 downwards.
GCCGGCGAGCGAAACCGCGAGTCCTGCCACCAACGCACGCATCCAGTTGTGTGTCATCGCATCTTCCTTCCTTGAACGCTCGAGTCCTTTGACACTCTTGAAACTCTTGAACGCTGCCCACTGCCGCTACGTATTGCCGGCGCGGCTCGATCGAGGCGGCGGACCCTGCGACTCACGGAGTCGCCGCACTACCGATCATCCTTCCTGGGCAGGCGTTCAGGGTGTACCCGGCAGCGTCATGCGGCGGACTGTCGATGTGCCCGCTTCAAACGTCCACAACGACCCGAAGCCTCCGCGGACACGACTCACGTCACCGCCCACAGCCACCTGCCCGAGCAACGTGCCGTCGTGTGGTTCGCGTTCTTCGACCACACCTTGCGAGCCGGTGGACGTGTCATTGTTGTAGGACTCGTCGACGGCCACCCACAGTTTGCCGTCGAATCGCGTCTCATCGAGCACTTGGGGCCCGTTCGACGCGAAGGGTGGGCCATAGGTGACACGGGACTGGACGACGCCGACGGGCGAGATCCGATACAGAGTGTTGGTGCAGCGGTCGCTGTTCCAGATCGAGCCGCCACTAACTGTCAGGGGGCCGCAGAACTGGTCGTCGGTCGCCCCGGCCGGTGTGGTGGTGACGTTCGTCGCCGGATCGATCGATTGCACGACGGACAGATCAGAGCTGCCGACGTAGATCCGGCTGGCGTCACTGGTGATGTCCTGGGGGCCGTCGCGGAACTGTGTCGGGTCGCCCGCCGAATCGGTTGCCAGGACGGTGTCGGTTCGCGGATCGATGCGGGTCACTGAGTGACTGTGGTGGTTGCCGACCCATACCGACCCGAACGCGAGGTGCACGGCCTCGGGTTGTAGCCCGGTCGGGATCTTGGCTTGCACACGTCCTTGTGCTGATACCCGCCAGACGGCGTTGCCGAAGTAGTCGGTGATCCACAGGCTGCCGTAACCGACGGCGATGTGCGCGCCGCCAGCGAACTTCAGGTGGCCGACTCGGTGCTGTGCATTCGTGGTCGGGTCGACTCGATAGATGAGCGTGTCGTGGAACTCGTCGGTGCGGACGATCCACATGGACCCGAGGCCGGCCTGCATGTCGTAGCCACCGGCGGGCATCCGGAACAGGACGACATTCGTGGTGGGGATCTTTGCCGCGTCGGTGGTCGCCGCCGCCAAGGACAAGGACGACGATGAGGCAACCAGAGCTGACGTGATGACCGCGGCGGCAGCGGCGAAGGCACGACTTCTTGATCTGTGCATGACCGCTCCCTAGAAGATGGCGGTGCGCTGCAGCACCGAATTGTCGAGGTCGATGGTCCAGATGCTGTTGAACGTGACGGCTGGGAGGAATGCCTCCGTGCCGACGACCTGCTGACCAAGATGACGACCGCTCGTCGCGTCGTACTTGTCGATCAAGCCCTGGGTGCAGCCGCCGGGTCCGCAGTTGGCCCCGCCGAGGTAGATGGCGCCGTGGTGGTAGACCCCGCCAGCGGTCACGTGCGTAGTCGTCAACTGAGTCGTGATCGCGTGGGCCGAGGTGCCCCAACGGTAGTAGCTGCGGCCACAGTCGCTATCGTCGAGCCAGTACCCACCCGGGACGGGAAGTATCGCCGCGCACGCGGCCGCGTCGGTGCCGACGGCATCGTAGGTCACCCGGTAGGTGCTCCCCGACACGTGCGCCACGCGCCCGCTGCCGGGCAACGAGGTGAGCAGTTCGCCGTTGCCCCAGGCGACCTTCAGCGGGCCGTCGGTGCCGTCGTTCTGCTTGCCGACGCGCACGGTCCGCACGATCCGGTTCGAGTCAGGGCTGATGACCGCGATGGAGCGGTCGTTGCCTTGCGGAATCCACAGGCGGCCATCTCCGTAGACGATGTTGTTCGGCGAACGCCCGGTCGGGATCCGAGCTTGGATCGCGAGCGTGGTCGGGTTGATGCGATAGACGAGATTTTCGAAGGTCATCGCCACCCACACCGATCCGTCGGCCACGGCCAGATCGACGATGGCGAAGAAGTCGCCCTCGGGAGGTGAGTTAGGCAGATCGGTGTGGACGAGGATCTTGTTCGTCGCCGGGTCGATCCGCAGCAGTTGGCCACGCTGGAAGTCCGAACTCACGGCGACTAGGCCGCCGGCCACCGCAACCTCGCTGATGGGACAACACAGCGGGACCGGGATCGACGTCACGGCCGTGGCCGCCGCCGGTGCGGGCACGGCAACAACTAGGCCGGCAACGACGGCCGCGGCGCCCACGAAGCGCAATCTCAGGCCAGTTTTCAGGGCGGATCGGCGCCCAATCTGGGTGATCATCGCGCGCTTCCCATGGTCATGGACCGCGGCCGACAATGCATGCGTGGGCATGTTCCCCTCCGTCTCACATTCGATGGCGCTCGATGGCGGCGGGGCGCTGAGGAGGAGCGCGAACAATCTGAGCGCCCGGGCTCTGGGCATCGTCATCGCCTCCCGGCAATCATCGGAATCGCTGTCGCGATGAAGATGCCGAGGGCCGCTTACAGTCCGGTTGATTGCGGGCCGTTATCGCCTACAGATCGCTGACACGGCGAGCCTTGAGTCACTTCTGCACAGCGCCTATGGTCCGTCCGTGGACAGCGAGTCCGGTTGGCGGATCAGATTGCTTGGTTCGGTCGCGATCGTCGAGGACGGCCGCGAGATCGCGGTAGGCGGGCGCGCGCAACGGACCTTGCTGGCGGTCCTCGCGGTAAACCGCGGGCTGAGCGTGTCCGTCGAGCGCTTGGTCGAGGAACTGTGGCCGAGCGGGCCGCCGCCTGGCGCGGTGAAGACGCTCCAGGTCTACATCTCACGGCTGCGCAGCGTGTTGGGTGCCTATGCGGTCAGTCACCGGGCGGGCGGCTACACGCTGCTGGCAGCCGCCGGGACCGTCGACGTGGACGAGTTCGAGCGTCGCTACGAAAATGGTCGAACCTTGCGGGCGGACGGTGACAGCCGGGCGGCCAGGGTCGAGTTGCGCGCCGCCCTCGCGATGTGGCAGGGCGCCGCGATCGGCGGCATCACCGACGGAGCGCTGATTCCGGAGATCGAGCGGCTCGAGTCACTTCGGCTGGTCGCGCTCGAGGAACGCATCGAGGCCGAACTCGATCTCGGCCGTCATGATCCGCTCGTCCCCGAACTCGAGCGTCTGGTCCGCGAGCACCCGTTTCGGGAGACCTTGCGGAGACAACTCATGCTGGCGCTTTACCGCAGCGGACGTCAGGCAGACGCCCTGTCAGCCTACCGCGAGGGCCGCGAGACGTTGCGGGACGAACTTGGGCTCGAGCCGCGTCTTGAGCTCACCCGCCTCGAGCGGGCGATCCTCAATCACGAGCCGGAACTGGACCGTCCGCCGGCGCCCCCGCCGCCCGCGGTGGCGCAGCGGCCGTCGGTAGCGCCGCTGCCGCGGCGGAGCGCCAGGCTGGCCGTAGGTGGCATACTCCTGCTCGGCGCCGCGGCAATCGTGACCGCGCCCCTCAGCCTTCCAGGTCATGCACACCTGGCGGTTGCGCCCGACGTTCTTGAGCAGATCGACCCGGGGTCGAATTCTCTTGTCGCCGGGCTTTCCGTCGGCACCGCACCCGTCGCAGTGACGACGGGCGCGGGCTCGGTCTGGGTGGCCAATGCCGGTGACCCGACCCTGACCCGGGTCGACCCGGCTCACCGCCGCGTCCTGGGTCGGACCAGGCTCGGCCGGATCCCTAGCCAGATCGCCTACGGCGACGCAGCGCTCTGGGTGGCGAGCGCGATCGGCAAGGACGGCGTAGTGCAACGAATCAACCCGGCGAGCGGGTTGGTCGTCTCCACGACAACTGTCCGGGTGGGGGCCGGTGCCGGCGATGACCTGTTCGCGCCGGCGACGCCGAATACGGTGGCCGCCGGTGCGGGGCAAGTGTGGACGAACAACCTGGTCTCGAATATCTCGCGCGTGGATGCCTCCCATTCGTCGGTCGTCATCAAGGCGCTGCCGTCGGGGCACTCCGTCGACGGGATCGCGGTCGGCGCGGGCTCGCTGTGGGTCGCCAGCGGAAGCGACGATCGCGTTCTGCGGCTAGACCCAGGAACGGGCGCGGTAACAGCCGAGATCCCGATCGCGGCCGAACGGGACGCACGCGTGGCCAGCCCGTACGGGATCGTGGTCGCCTACGGCGCGGTATGGGTGACCGACGCGCTTTCGAATACGGTGTCGCAAATCGATCCACACCTCAACGCGGTCACGGCAACCATCCGGGTCGGGGCCCGGCCGACTCGGATCGCAGCCGGCGAGGGCGGTGTCTGGGTGGTCAACGCCGGGGACGAGTCGATCACCCGCATCGACCCGCATCGGGCGACGGTCGCGGCAACCATCGCGATAGGAGCGCAGATCACGGGTGTCGCTGCCGGACTGCACAGTGTCTGGATCACCGTCGGCGGGGGGGTGCCGAGCCAGTCAAGCGGTCACCGGCCCCCTACCGTGCGGCTCCTCGCGGGCTGTACCGCGTTGACCGGGCAAGAGGGCCATCCCGATCTGCTCATCGCCTCGGAATTTCCGACCTACCGTGACGGGCTGGCACCCGATCCGGTGGTGGCCGACATGCGCGCGGCGATTCTCGCGGTGTTTCGCCAGCATCACTTCCGTGCCGGGCCCTACCGCGTCGGCTACCAAGCCTGCGACGACTCGAACCCGGGGGCAGGGCCCTCGCCTGAACGGTGCGCGGCCAACGCCGGCGCGTACTCGCTCAACGCGAGCCTGGTTGGTGTCATTGGCACATTCGACTCCGGCTGCGCGCAGATCCAGTTGGCGACCCTGAACGTCGCAGCCGGCGGCCCGATCGCGATGGTCAGCCCGACGAACACGTACGTCGGCCTGACCCGTGCCGGCCCAGCGACGGCCGCTGACGAGCCGGACCGATACCGCCCGACCGGGGCGCTGAACTATGTTCGCCTGCTCGGCCCGGACAACGTCCAGGGCGCCGGCATCGCCATGCACCTGCAGCGGGAGGCGCGCGAGCGCGTCTACCTGCTCGACGACGGCGGTGCGACCGGCTTCGCCGGGGCGACCTACGTTGCCCGGGCGGCGGCCAAGCTCGGGCTCACGATCGCCGGGCGGCGATCATGGGCCCCCACCGCTCTGGACTACCGCGACCTCGCGCAACGCATCAAGGCGACTCGGGCGGACGCCATCGTCCTGTCCGGGTGCGTGTGTTCCAACGGCCTGAACCTGCTTACCGACCTGCGCGCCGCGCTCGGAGCGGCGCCGCGCATTGTCGGCACGGACAACTTCACCGAGACCGGCGACGAGTACCGCACCAAGTTCGGGCGTCTCGGGCTCCAGGTCGCCTCCGCGGGGCTGAATGGTCCATCATTGGGGACGGCAGGGCGGTCGCTTCTCAATGACCTCGCTTTCCGTGCCCACCTCGCCGGCGGCGACACCGTCGACCCGTTTGCCGCCTACGCCGGCGCGGCGACGAGCGTGCTCCTCGACGCGATCGCGAAGTCCGATGGCACCAGAACCTCCGTGGACCGCGCGCTTTTCGCGACCAACCTACGCACCAGCCCCATCGGCTCGATCAAGTTCGACGCGGACGGGGACGTCGTCGCGGCGCCGATCACGATCTATCGGGTCGACGCCACCGTTCCGTACCGCAGCCACCACATCAGTCAGGGGCTCGTCCCAGTGCGTACCTACGTACCGCCCGCCGACCTGGCCAAGTAGGTATCCGGTGCGCAGCCAGCGACGCAGAGGGCGGCTTCTGCAATCTCTGGGGTCGCCGGACATGGTCTGTTAGCCGTCCACTTTGTCTCTTGAGGACCTGGCCGCCAGCGGTGTGTGCCGGGACACACGCCGGACCCAGGAGGTCACCATGACGTTCATCCAGGTCATCGACTACACCACAGACCGCGGCGAGGAGATCGAGCGGGTGCTCGACCAGTGGCGGGAGGCAACCGACGGGCGCCGGTCGACCGCGTCGGCGATCACCTGCCGAGATCGGGACCGACCCGACCACTACGTGACGATCGTCGAATTCTCCTCCTTCGAGCAGGCGATGGAGACCAGCAAGATGCCCGAGACCCAGCAGTTCGCCAACCGGATGACCGAGTTGTGCAAGGGCGAGCCGCAGTTCCTCAACCTCGACGAGATCCGCCGCGACAAGGCCTAGATCGAGACGAGTGCGTCGTAGCCGGGCGCACGAAAGGGATCTGTCAGGAGGACGGCCGACCGTTTGACGACTGCGTCCGAAGCTGGCTGCGTTGCACACCCGAGCGCGGTGCCAAGAAGGCACCTGCCCTATCGGCGTCCTGCGTCAGGTAAACCTCGGCCGAGGCTTGCGCGTCCTTCTTCGTATCCGGTGGCAACTGCGCCGCCCCGTCGAAGGAGTTCCGATGATTGCACTGCAGGCGGTACGAAACGCACTGTCGGGGCGCATGTCACAGCGCCGGCGAGCCGGCCTGGTCGCCACAACCCTCGCCCTCATGCTTACCGCAGCTGTGGCTGGACCGGCTGTTGCCGGCAGCGCTTCTGCCGCGACGCCGTACTGCGGCATCACCTGGGGCAGCCTGGCCAAGTCGGGCGGCAGCCTGAGTTCGGCATCGCTGATCGCCAGCCGGATCGGGCAGCACTCGTGCTGGGACCGCGTCGTGTTCGAGTTCGCCGGCCCCGCCACCGGGTACCGGGTCTCCTACGCCAACGAGGTCTACACCCAGGGTGGCCAGCCGATGTCGTCCCGTACAGCAGGCGGCGCCCTGATCAACGTCACCCTGCTGGAGTCGGCCAACACCTACCCAGACGCCACCTTCGACCACGTGGCGAACGTCAGCGGATACCGCACCTTGCGCGACGTGGTCTACGGCGGCAGCTTCGAGGGCTACACCACCTTCGCCGTCGGCGTTCGGGCCCGCCTGCCCATGCGCGTCTTCGTCCTGGCCGGGCCGGGCACGCACAGCCGGATCGTCATCGACGTGGCGCACGCCTGGGCGCAGTAACCAGCCAGCGCCAGACGGGGCCCGAGGTCATCCTCGGGCCCCGTCCGCATTTGTCTGGGATAGCAAGGCGACTCACGGAGTAGACACTCTCGGGCCGATGGCAGAGCGGTCCGGCCTCGGCTAAGTTCTGCGCACGACCCCCGTTGCCGGCCGATCCGAGAGGAGCCCGCCCGTGCCTGTCGTGGAGCACAGCGTCTTCATCGCCCAGCCACCCGCCGTGGTCTTCGACTATCTGACCAAAGCGGAGAACCTCCCCGTCTGGGACTCCTCC
>JALZAI010000176.1 GCA_030948475.1 Actinomycetota bacterium | reverse complement strand
GGTCTAGGTTGAGCGCGGTGCCCATCGCCACGAATGCGGCCAGCACCCCGTCCACCTCGCTGACCCGGCGGCTCACCTGCAGAAGGGTCACCGAGTCCGCGTACGCCGCCCGCGCCTCGACGTGCTCGACCGGCTTCACGCGGCCGCCCGCAGCAAACCGTGTCCAAGGGCCGCACCGGAGGTGTGCCCGACCCGCAGCAGAGCGGCCACCGGCGCCACGAGGTCGCCGGACCCGAGCGCGGCGACGACCGCCGCCACTTCCGGCAGGCAGCGTCCCGCGATCGCATGCCGCAACAGCGCGGCGGACAGCGCCGTCGTCCGCTCCGTCGTCAGCTCCGCATACACCTCGACGGCAGTCCGCACCGCGCCGAACGCTCGGCAGCCCAGCAGGTACCCGGCGAGGACGTCGTCCCCGCTGGGCGTGAGGCCTGGTCCGCGGCCAAGCATCGAGTTGAGGTCAAGCCGTCCTGGCAAGCCGATGTCCACCGACTCCACGGCATGACGCAGCACAGCCAGCCGGGCGGGCAGCGGCTGCACCCGCGGGACGCGGGCGGGCGGCCACTCGCGAACAACCGACACGATCCCGCCGGGCCAGGCGATCGCCTCGTTCCCCACGATGACCGGCCCGGCGCTCGGCAGCGAGGGCGACACCACGGCGCACGGCAAGCGCAGCGCGTCCGGCGTGACCAGCGCGAGCACGTCCGATGTCGTCCGTAGGTAGAGCGCGTTCGCGCAACCGGCTAGGACAACGGCCTCGGCGGCGGGTGCGCGTAGGACGGGGCGCACCGCGCTGCTGCAGGACGCCGCCAGCCTCATGATGGCGCCGACGGTAGTTGCGCCGCGTACGGTCACCCCATGGAAAGTCTTGCCAACGTTGTGCCGCTCGGGCGACGTGATCTGCCAGCGGGGACGAGGTACGCGACCTCCGTCGCCGAGCTGCTCACGCTGCCAAGCTTCGCGGGGGCGAGGCTGGTGGCCGGCGCGGGCGGGGCCGCGGAGATCGTCAGCCGGGTCAACGTGATCGAGGTGCCGGACATCCTGCCGTGGGTTAAGCCGAACGAGCTGCTGCTCACGACCGGCTTCCCGCTGCGCAACGCCGATTCGGGACGCGTGTTCGGCGCGAGCGAGCTGGTCGAGTTCGTGCGTGCCCTGTCCGCCAGCAAAGTCTCCGCGCTTGCGGTGAAGTCGGGGCGCTATCTCGACGCCCTGCCCGCCGAGATGCTCGCCACCGCCGACGAACTCGACTTCGCGCTCATCTCGCTGCCGGAGACCATCGCTTTCGACGAGATCATGTCCGAGGTGTTCGCCCAGCTCGTCGACCGGCAGAGCATGGCGCTGGATCTCGCCGACCGTACGCATCGGATACTGACCGCGATCGTGCTCGAAGGCGGTGACCTGCCGCAGCTCGCGGACGGCATCTCGACGCTCTTCGATGCGGCGGTGCTGATCTGCACGCCGGACGGCCGCGTGCAGGCACTTGCGCGAGCAGAGTTCGACGAGCTCGCGCTCTTCGACCCGTCCGGGCGCTTCCTGGTCGAGCAGCTCCGGCCCGGCGTGCAGGCGGCTCCGGACGGAGTCGGCCAGCTGGTCGTCACCGGCATCGTCGCAGGCGGCACCGATCTCGGCCGAATCGTCGCGTACGGCCAGCGCGACCTCGGTGCGATCGCGGTGCAGGCCCTCGAGCGGGCGGCCACGGTCGCGGCACTCGCGATCACCAAGCAACTCGCGGTGTCGGCCGTCGAGTCGAAGTTCCGCGGCGATTTCCTGCGCGACGCGCTCATCGGCACGGCAGGTGACCCCGATCAGGTCGCCGCGCACTGTAGCCAACTCGGCTGGGACGTGGACCGGCCGCTCGTCGTGGCCGTTGCGCAGCTCGATGACATCGACTCCTCCCCGGCGCCCACCCTGGCCGGTCGCACACCTCAGGACCGGCTGACCGCCGCCTGGCAGCAGGTGCTTCGCGCCCGCGACAAGGCTGCGCCCGTCGTCGGGTTCAGCCACGAGGTCGTCGCACTCGTCCCCGCGACGGCCGAGTCAGCGACCGAGGTGCTGGGCGAGCTGATCGCGGCCGTCACGGGCGATCGGGGCGGCGGGCGGCGCTCGTTCAGCACCGGCATCAGCCGGGTGATCTGCTCGGTGGCCGACGTCCCGACGGCCTACGACCAGGCCCGCAAGGCGGTCGTCGTCGGGCGCCGGACCAGGGGATGCGGCGCGGTCGCGCACTTCGACACCCTCGGCGTGCACCGGCTGCTGTCGCTGGTCAGCGACCCGGCCGAGCTGCGCTCGTTCGCGGCCGAGGTGCTGGGCCGCCTCGTGGACGATGTCCCTGAGGCGCTCGACCTGCGGCGCACCCTGCAGGCGCTACTGGACACCAACTGCAACGTCGCCGAAACCGCTCGCATGCTGCACTTCCACTACAACACGCTGCGCTACCGGATCACCAAGCTGGAGTCGATCGTCGGGCCGTTCACGACAGATCCCGAGCTGCGCCTGGACGTGGCGCTCGCCCTGCGCGTCGTCCAGATGCGCGGTCTGTGACCCGACCGCCGCTGCCTGACCTGCGTAAGTCGCTGATCCCGCGTAAGTCGCTGCTCCCGCGGTGGTCGCCGCGCCGCTTCATCCCAGCCCGCGCCAGCCGGCAATCTTTGGCACAAGTTCACAATGCTGCACGGGTACCCCTGGTCATAGCGTCACCGGTCATTCGCTCCGCGCAAAGGACGGTGTGGAATGTCTGCATTCGGCTGGAAACTGGTCCACGGCGGGCGGACGCCGCCCCCGGGCGAAGTGGTCCGGCCCGGCGAACGGCTCTCCTCGGCGCGGATGGCCGGTCTCGGCGCGCAGCACATCGTCGCCATGTTCGGCGCCACCTTCGTTTTCCCCGCGATCATGGGTCTGAACCCGAACCTGGCCGTGCTGATGTCCGGCGTCGCGACGATCATCTTCCTGCTGATCGTGAAGGGAAAGGTTCCGTCCTACCTCGGCACGTCGGCGTCCTTCGTCGCGGCGGTGGCGGCGATCCGGGCACAGGGCGGCGACTCGGCGCAGGTCACCGGCGCGATCCTCGTCGCCGGCGTCATCTTGGCCGTGATCGGCGTGCTGGTGCACTTCGGCGGGGCGCACTACGTCCGCGCCGTGCTGCCG
>JALZAI010000118.1 GCA_030948475.1 Actinomycetota bacterium | reverse complement strand
GCGGCCTTCGGGCGGGCGCCGACGATCGTCTTCACGATCTGACCCTTGGAGAACACAGCCATTGTCGGGATGGACATCACCTGGTAGTTGCGCGCTGTCTCGGGGTTCTCGTCGATGTTGAGCTTGGCCACGGTGAGCTTGCCGGCGTGCTCACCGGCGATCTCTTCCAGGACGGGAGCGACCTGGCGGCACGGCCCGCACCACTCTGCCCAGAAGTCGACGAGTACCGGCTGGTCAGCCTGGAGCACGTCTGAGCTGAAGCTCTGGTCGGTCACGATTGTGGTGTTGCTACCCATGTGTTCTCTCGCTTCGTCGCAGGTGATCGGTCGGCAATCGCCGAACCGGAGTCGGGTGCTACAACGCCGCTGCGGGCGCGGTCATTCCGGATCGGGTGTCCTCCAGCGCGGCGAGGTAGCGCTCGGCGTCCAGCGCGGCCTGACAACCGGTACCGGCCGCGGTCACGGCCTGTCGGTAGGTGTGGTCGACCAGATCACCCGCCGCGAACACGCCGTCCAGGTTGGTGTGCGTCCCGGTCGTGGTGAGCACGTAGCCCTCGCCGTCGAGCTCGACCTGGCCCGCGACGAGTTCGCTGCGCGGCTTGTGTCCGATCGCGATGAACAGCCCGCCGACGGCGAGGTCGCTCTCCTGGCCGGTGCGAGTGTCGCGCAGCCGCACGCCGCTGACCGAGGTGTCGCCGGCGATGTCGACGACCTCGCTGTCCCATATCCATTTGATCTTCGGATTTGCCTCGGCGCGATCAACCATGATCTTGCTGGCGCGCAGCGCGTCGCGACGGTGTACGACGGTCACCGACTTGGCGAAGCGGGTGAGGAAGGTGGCCTCCTCCATTGCGGTGTCTCCGCCACCGACCACAGCGATGTCCTGGTCCCGGAAGAAGAATCCGTCGCAGGTGGCGCACCATGACACGCCGTGACCGGACAGTTCGTCCTCCCGCGGCAGCCCCAGCTTGCGGTAGGCCGAGCCCATCGCCAGAATCACCGTGTCCGCGCTGTACTCGCCGTCGTGGGTACGGACGATCTTCAGCGGTCCGGTGAGATCGACCTCAGTGACGTCGTCGCTGACGAGTTCGGCGCCGAAACGCTCTGCTTGCGCGCGAATCTGGTGCATAAGTTCCGGGCCGATGATCCCTTCGGGAAATCCTGGGTAGTTCTCGACCTCGGTCGTGGTCATCAGCGCGCCGCCGTACTGCGAGCCCTCGAACACCAGCGGCGCGAGGTCGGCGCGCGCAGCGTAGAGCGCGGCAGTGTAGCCGGCCGGCCCCGACCCGATCACGATCACATTGCGGTGCACGCTGGCCTCTCTCGTCCCTGATAGTTGTGATTCCCCAACGTTCGTGGAGGACGCCCGCATTCCCGAGCTCAGCTGCCTCGCGCGAGCGCGAGCACATCCCTGACTTCGGTGATTCCCATTCGCCACACGACCAACGCCAGCACGGCCAGCCCCGCGATCGCGCCGGCCAACAGTGCCACCAGCGACCCGGTGCGGGCGTCCCCAAGGCCGGCGGTGACCGCGAACACCACCGCGAAGGCAGCGAGCGCGCCGAGCGCCGAAGCGGCGGCGATCCGCAGCACCGTCGCGGCCACCCCACCGAAGCGCAGCCTGCCGAGTCGGCGGCTCAGCGCGACGTGCCCGACGACAGCGCCTACGACGTAGGACGCAGAGGTGGCGGAGGTCAACGCGACGGCCACCTGACTCGGCGTGTCGAACAGCCGTGCGCACCCGAGCACGATCGCCACCTTGGTGAGCACCATGGCGACATTGATCAGTGTCGGGGTGCGTCCGTCGCGCATCGCGTAGAAGACGCGCAGTTGCAGCATGACGATCGCGAACGGGAAAAGCCCGAACGCGGACGCCGCGAGCGCGGTTCCGATCAGCCGAGCTCCGTCCAGCGAGGTCTGCCCGTACGCGAACAGGACCACGGTGAGAGTGGGACCGAGCACGATCAACCCGGCGGTGATCGGGATCAGCGCGAGCGCCGAGAGCCGCGCACCGAGCCCGAGATCGTCGACAACGCGCTCGGTCTGTGAGCGCGCTGCGGCTCGGGACAGTCGTGGCATCAGCGCGGTCAACAACGAGACGACGAGGATGCCGTAGGGCATCTGGATCAGCAGGTCGGCGTTGGTGAACACGGTGAACGCGCTGTGCGCGACGCCGACCTTGGCGATGACGGTGACGCCGACCTGGCTGACGAGCACGTAGCCGAGCACCCAGAACGCGAGGGTACCGACCTCCTTCATCCGGCCCACTTCGTTGGGACGGGCCCGCAACCGCCATTGCCAGCGAAATCCGGAGCGTCGCAGCGCTGGCACGAGCACGAGCGCCTGCGCGGCGATGCCGAGCGTGGTGCCGATGCCGAGCACCAGCACCTGCGCGGTCGTCATGGTCGCCGGATTGAGCGTGGCAGGGCCGGGCAGTGCCCAGAACACGGCGAGCGTCACGATCATGACCAGGTTGTTGAGGACGGGTGACCAGGCCCCCGGCCCGTAGCTGTTGCGGATGTTGAGGACGGCCATGAACATGGCACCCAGGCCGTAGAAGAAGATTTCCGGCAGCAGGAGGGTTGCGAAGACGCTTGCCAGGGAACGTTCGGCCGGGTGCTCGACGAAGCCGGCGGCCAGGAGCGGGGCGCTGAGCACCGCCAGCATGGTGACGACGCCCAGGGCCGCGGTCGCGATGGACAGCAGCCGCTGGGTGTAAGCCACGCCGCCGTCTTCGTCCTGCTCCTGCGCCCCGACGAGCAGCGGGATGAGGACGCTGGAGAGCACGCCTCCCAGCAACAGCTCGTAGACCATGTTCGGGAAGTTGTTGGCGACGTTGTAGGCGTCGCCAACCTGGCCGACGCCGAGCGCCGCCACCAGCAGGCTGCTGCGAAGGAACCCGGTGATGCGACTGGCCAGGCTGGCCAGCGCCATGGTGCGGCTGTTGGCCAGCACGCCCCTGTCGCCCCTGTCGCCGCGGTCGCCGCGTTCTGCCTCGGCGACGTCGGGTGCCTCCGCGGCGTCGGATTGCGGTGGCTCAGCCGGCGGATCTAACGGTTTCTCGGCGGGCAGGTCGGCGCGCTGGTCAAGCGGGAGCGGGTCGTCGGTGTCGACGTCCGCTGTTGGGGGGGCGCCAAGCGTGGTGGACGGCCTCAGCCGACGGGGTCCGACGTAGCGCGTCGCGCTCCACTGCACGTCCTCGTGTGCGGCGTCCGCCCAGTCCTCCAGCACGGCTGACGAGATGGGATCGGCGCCGGCGAAGCCCGGCGGGGCGATCGGCCGGGCACCACGACGGTAGAACGACGGCGGGCTCCACTCGTCCGGTTCGTTCATGGGAGTTCGTTCATGAGGCCGTGACGTCGTCCGGCTCGCGAACCGGCGGCCGGGGCGTGTTGCGGCGGCGCAGGTAGCCGATCGTGCGCAGCAACAGGGCCACGACCAGAACGACCCCAGCGGCAGTGGTGATCGCCACCCCGACAGTGCCGAGCGCGGTACCGCGGACCGTGAGGGCCAGTTCGTTACCCAGCGGCATGCCGGCCGGCGTCGAGAGCAGCACCACCACCTGGATTCGACCCGTGCGCACGATGTGAGTGGGAATGTTGACCTGTTGGGTGCTGCCCGCCGCGATCCTCCGCGCCGGGACGCTGTCGGCGGTGAAGCCGGGCAGCCCGTTCTCGGCGTGTGCACTGATCCGTACGTGCGTTTCGACGCCGAGGGTGTTCTTGATGGTGATCGGCACCGAGGAGTCGCTGGCGGTGAGGGTGTAGGTGCCATTCGCGGGCTTGACGAGCGACACCCCATTGAGCAGTCGCTTGATCCCCGCGGCCAGTTTGGCCGACTCGGCGATACTTCGCCCGGGATCTCCGAGCAGTCCTGAGGACGCGGCCCGCTGCGCGGCCGCAGGCAATGGACCGAGCAGCGCGCTGGCGTCGGCAGGGGTGAACATGCTGGCCATGGCAGGCACCGACCGCTTGACGTAGGCGATCGAGTTCACGGTATCCGCCGGCAGGTCGGGGTGGTTGTGCTGCGCCCGTAGCGGGCCGCGCTCGACCGGGGACACCGTGGTGCTCGCGGCCCGCAGCGGCAGTGAGCGGGACCAGAATGTGTCCGCCGTTGCCAGAATCGCCCGCGCAGCCGTGGGCGGGTCGGGATTGACGTAGCGCGGCCCGGTGATGACGACGAAGTGCGAGTCGTGCAGGCTCTGCACCGCCCTGATCGCGACCTCGGACACCAACTGAGGGAGCTCGCCGACGCCGGGGGCGCCGGGCTCGAGCACGCCGGTCACGTACTTCTGAATGGTCGAGGACGTGACGGCGGCTCGCGCCGCGCCGGCCCGGGTGCGTACCGGAGAGAGCGCGTTCGTCGTGCTGCGGAGGTTGTCGTTTCCCGGCAGGGAGGCCTCGCCGACGACGACGGTCCGCGTGCCCTGGCGGACCAGTTCGGCCAGCGTGCCGGCACTGAGCGTCTCGCCCACCGGCCACGCGATGTCGTGCGCGGGGGTGCGTGCACCCAACGCGGACGTGACCCGGGCGAGCGCCGCCTGGCTCGGCAAGGGCGCGGTCCACGACAGGCCGTTCTCGTGGAGCGATTCGACGTCGGGGTCGGCGAACGGGGTGAAGTCGAGTTCCGTGCCGGGATGCTCGTCCAGGGCG
>JALZAI010000171.1 GCA_030948475.1 Actinomycetota bacterium | reverse complement strand
CGGCAGCACTCATGCTGCGGTCAACCATGGCAGTCTCAGCCGACCAGCTCGGTGCCGTCGAGACGGGTGAGTGCGTCGCGGATCGTCCCAATCGAGGCAAACGTGCTCCTGCGCAGCATGTCGTCCGGGAACTCGACGTCGAACGAGTCTTCGAGAGTGGGCATGAGATTGACGCTCGCGTGCGAAGTCAGGGCCGCCCCATACAGGTCGTCGTCGTCGTCGGACAGTGACCTCACGTCCACTGGAAGCTTTCCATGCTCGCCGACCAGCGCGCGGATCTTCTCGGCCATGTCATTCACCCGTGTGATCGTGCACCGTCACCAACTCGCGCGCTGCTCACCAGTGCGACGGCGGTGGCGGTGGCGATACCTGCACCATGGCTGAGGCTCAGCGCGACCTTCCCGATGCCCTGCCGGTCGGCGAGTTCGGCGGCCTCGCCGGTGAGGCGAACCTGCGGTGCGCCGCCCGGTGTCGTGCGGATCTCGATCGATCGCCACTGGGGTGCGACCATTACGGGAGCGAGCAACTTGAGCACGGCCTCCTTCGCGGCGAAGCGAGCGGCAAGCCGAGGAGCGGCAGTCGCGGGCGGCCCGCCGCAGATTGCGAGTTCGTGGTCGGTAAACAGCCGGCGCGTGTATCGCTCGCCCCAGCGCTCCCACGACGCTTGAACCTCGGTGATCGACTGCACATCGGTGCCGACGCGCACGTCGACGAAACGGTCTAACACCCGTCTCCCCCCTGGCCGAAGGGCCGATCGCCGTGCGCCTCCCGAGGACCGACCGCGGCGTCCAGCTGTTCGACTCGCATCTGGTGGCCGACTTTAACCCGGAGCTGACACGATGCGCACGTCAGGGTACGCTCGGCAATCGCACGAGTAAGCGCACGGGGGGTAAGGAAACGATGCTGTTAACGGCTGGGCCGCGGACGTCGGCCGTCGGGGGCAATGACCGCCTCGATATCGCGTTGGTGAACAACATGCCTGACGCCGCGTTGCGGCAGACTGAGGAGCAGTTCGCGCGGCTCCTCAATGCGGGTGGCCGGGTCGGGGTCCGGTGCTACAGCCTGCCGACGGTCGCCCGCCAGGGGGAAGCCGCAGCGTACGTGCGCGCCCACTACTTCCCGCTGGACGCGCTCTGGGAGTCCGACCCGGCGGCGGTGATCGTTACCGGGTGCGAGCCGCAGTCGGCCGACCTCACCTGCGAACCGTACTGGGATCAGCTGACTCAAGTTCTGCAGTGGGCGCGCGAAACGGTGCCGTCAATGATGGCATCCTGCCTTGCGGCGCACGCTGCGTTGTTGTCCTTCGACAATGTGACACGTCGACGACTACCGGCGAAGCGCAGCGGTGTCTACTCGCAGCGGGTCGCCGGAGGCGATGCACTGACCGCGGGATTGCCCGCCCGCGTCGTTATGCCGCACTCCCGGGTCAACGACGTGCGTGCCGGGATGATCGAAGCAGCCGGCTATCACCGGCTGATCTTCTCGGATGACTTCGGCTGGAGCGCAGCAGCCAAGGAGTACTCGCATCATCTGCTCGTCCTGCTACAGGGGCATCCGGAGTACGACGCCGACACCTTGTTGCTCGAGTTCCGCCGGGACGTTCGCCGGTTCGCGCTGGGCGAACTCTCGTCATTCCCGGACCCGCCGGTCGGCTACTTCACGGCCGAGGCTGCGGCCGTCGTCGCCGAGCTGCGTGACCGGGCGACCTCGGCTGGACGGAACGGGTGGCGCGGGCCAGACTTTCCGATGACACAGTTGCGCTCGTTGGTCGGCGCGCCGTGGCAGCAGCCCGCCGAACGCCTGTATGGCAACTGGCTTACCGAGGTTCGGCGCCGAGTAACGGAACGGGTCGGCTTAATAGGTGCGTGACGAAACCATCGCCATTCACGGCGGATATGACGGCGACTCGACGCGTGCGGTAGCAGTTCCGATCTACCAGACGATCGCGCACGACTTTGTCGACCATGAGCACGCTGCCGGGATCTTCGATATGCAGATTCCCGGGTTTCACTACAACAGACTCAACAACCCGACCAACCAGGTACTCGAACGCCGGCTGTTCTTGCTGGAGGGTGGTACCGCTGCGTTGACGCTCGCCTCGGGGATGGCGGCGGTGAGTTACGCGGTGCTCACCGTGGCGACGGCAGGTTCGAACATCGTGACGACGCCGCAGCTGTACGGGTCCACCTACACGTATTTCGCGCACGTCCTGCCCTTGCAGGGGATCGAGGTCCGCTTTGCTGCCGACGACTCGTCCGAGTCGGCGGCTGCGCTGATCGACGCGAATACCCGCGCTGTGTTCTGCGAATCCGTCGGAAATCCTGCAGGAAACATTGTTGACGTCGAGGCGTTCGCCTCGGTCGCGCACAGGGCCGGCGTGCCGTTGATCGTCGACAACACCGTGGCGACGCCGGTACTGCTCAAACCGATCGAGTACGGCGCCGACGTGGTGGTCGAGTCGTTGACCAAGTTCATCGGCGGCCACGGAACCACGCTCGGTGGCGCGATCATTGACGCGGGACGGTTCTCGTGGGCCGAACACGCAGACCGTTTCCCGATGTTTAACACGCCGGAGAAGGCCTACCACGGTGTGGTGTTCGCCCGCGACTTTCCCGACACAGCCTTCGCCGTGCGCGCCCGCAACATCCCGTTGCGCAACACCGGTGCGACGCTCTCGCCGTTCAATGCGTTCCTGCTGCTGCAAGGACTCGAGACGTTGCCGCTTCGGCTGGAGCGGCACGAGGCGAACGCGCGCGCGGTGGCCGAGTTCCTGCGCGACGACGACCGCGTGGCGTGGGTGAGCTACGCGGGCTTCCCGGATCATCCGTCCTACGAGCTGGCGCAGCGTTACCTCAAGGGACGGGTGCCGTCGATGCTCACCTTCGGCCCGGTGGGCGGTTACGACGCCGCGATCCGCTTCTTCGACTCCACGAACCTGTTCAAGCGTCTGGTGAACCTCGGCGATGCGAAGTCGCTCGTGTGTCATCCCGGGTCGACGACGCATCGGCAGCTCAACTCGGACGAGCTGCGCGCGGTCGGCATCGAGCCGGAGACGATTCGGCTGTCGGTCGGCCTGGAGCACATCGATGACCTGATGGCCGATCTCGACCAGGCGTTGACAGGGTCGAGTGTGGCCACGCCGTGAACACGAGGACTCGCGAACCGATCCCGAATGTGACCGGCGATGACTGCCACGTCCGCAGGTGAGACCGCTGCCGGACCGGATCCGCTATCACTACCGCAGACCGAGGGACCTGCGCCAGCCGCACTAATCGGTCGCGACGTCGGGAGCGGCGCTCCGTGGAGCGCGCTCAATGCGGCGACCTTGCGGGTCGGCACGTTCCGGGTCAGTCTCCGTCGCCCGGTTGGTCGCACCGTATGAGTACGGCGTGTTCACGGTCGCCCTGACCGTGTTCAGCATCGCGATCAGCTTCGCCGAGCGGGGAGTGGGCTTCGCGCTGGTGCGCGAGCGCCGGCGCTCGCGTGAGATCGCGCCGACGGTGTTCACGCTCAGTCTAGGAATGCGGTGCTCCTGGCGCTGGTAATGGTCATCTTCGCTCCGTTCCTGGCGACAGCTGGGGCCGCCGCTCCGCAGGCGCAATCCGTGTGCTGGCGTTGTTCGTGCTGCTGTCAGGGTCAGCGCTGTGCCGAAGGCACTGCTGAACCGCGAGTTCATGCAGCGGCGACGCTTCGCGGTCGACGCCTCGTTCTTTCTCCCTCGACCGCGGTGATGCTGGTACTGGTTCTGCTCGGGCATCCTGTCATCGGCCTGGCGATTCCCAGGTAGCGGGTCAGCTCAGATGGCGCCAGGCCCGCCACGCGGCGCGGTTGGGCAGACGCGCAGCGAGCCCCGTCGATCGGTGAGCCATCGAGCGTCTGCGCAGATCCCGGGAGCCCCACACCGTTAGGTTGGCACGTTGACTTGCGGCTTTCGGAGTTCGTCCTGTCGTTGCTGGGCTCGACGGAGCAGGTCGCGTTCTGCGCGCCGCCCAGACCGGCGTACACGCGGCGAAATGCTGTAGCGTCGATAGGACACATGATCCTCAACGGCCTCGAACTCGCGGACGCGCGAGTTGTGTATGGCCGAAGTGCTGAATTCTGGTCCGGCAAAGGCAACGTTCGGATCGACGATGGACGATGGCTCGCGCTTACGGGCGCGCGAAGCACGTTTGCTCAATGCGGGTCTCTGCCACGGTCCCGCCGGCGGGGCGTGGTTGCTGCCCACCGCCGAGGAAGTGATCGATCGAAAGGTCCCGATCGCCATCGGCGTGGTCGGCGAAGCCCTGGGCGCGGTGGGTCAGCTGGCGGAGCTCAACTGGATCTGAGTTCTCGCGGGTGTTCGCCGACCGGGTAGGCCGCAGACCGCGCATGATCCGGGCCGGGTGCTGACCGATCTCGCGGTGATGATCGCCGACGGCGGCGAGTGCACCGGTTCCCGAGTGAGACGGCGACCGGCCGTTCCGCAGGGGTGCGTCTTCCGGGACGAGCGTGATCACGAGTTCGGGTGGGGCTGCTCGACGCGTCGGCCGTCGCCGCCACCGGTTCACGTGTGAGACAGCTCGGGCGGCGTCCGTCGGCGCCCTAGGACATGGTCGACTGCCTGGCAGCTACGAGGAGTTGGTAGCAGCGAGGCGGGCCGCGTTCAGGCATCAGGCTGAGTCGTACGCCTTGAAGCGCCTCGAGATTCAGCGCCCCTCGCCGTGGCAGCCATTACCGTGCGTGATCGCCCTAGTCACCTCGCCCACGCCGGCCTCCGCGCTAGCGTTGATCGGCCGTCGCCCAGCGCGCGGTGATGATCGAGTCACCTGCCGAGTTGATAACCCTGCGAGGCGAGTCATCGCTACAAAGTCGCGCAGAATGACGCCGAGCTCGCGCTGATGGGCGCCGACCGACGCGTGCGAATCGGCGTTCGGGGCGATCCCGACGCTAAAGAGGTTGATCTCCGTCGGGCAACACTGGGGCAACACGAGGTCCGTCAACAGCCGATTCCGGCCATCGACGACCAACGCTGAAACCCTTACGCAGCAACGGTTTCAGCGATTCCCGACGCTGGTCAATCATCGTCTCTTCGCTCTCCGGAGGCGGTGGCGCAGGTTCGAATCCTGCCGGGGGCACCACGACGCAGGCCCCGTTTTACGGGGCCTGCGTTACTTTCTCGTAGTTGCTCAAGATCGACGATTTCGGCCTCGGGCAACACTCG
>JALZAI010000099.1 GCA_030948475.1 Actinomycetota bacterium | reverse complement strand
GGTGCGGTCGACCCGCCGCCACTCGACCCGCCGCCACTCGACCCGCCGCTGGGCGAGCCGCCGGGCGAGCCGCCCGACTGCTGCTGGCGCTGCTGCGCACGGTCGGCGGCCTGTTGTCGTGCGAACGCCGCGGCCCGCTCGGCGGCCAGTCGCTTCGCTCGGGCGATCGCGGCCAGGCGGGCCCGCTCCCGGGCGGCTCGGATCGCGGCCTGCCGTTGTTGGTATGCGACGAACGCGGCGCGCTGGTGGTTGAGGGTCGCCAGTTGCTCCTGCGCCTGCACGAGCTGCGCCTGGCTATTCGCGAGGGAGGACTGCAGTTGCCGCTCCTGCTGAGTGGCGGCCTGCACTGCGGCGTCAGCTTCCTTCTTGGCCTTCTTGGCTGCGTCGCTGGCGAGCTTTCGGGCCTCGACGGCTGCGCGCGCGGCGGCGTCGGCGTTGGACTTCGCGACGCCCGCGCTCTGCAGGTTCGCGATCGCGTCCATCTGGTGCGAGGACTCGTACTGCTGCAGCGCGGACTGTTGCAGCAGCACGTTCGGGTCCGGTGCAGTGAGCAGCGTGCCGGCGGTGCCCCCAAGGTCACCGCTCATGTAGGTGGACGACACGAACGAGCGGAAGTGGACCTGCGCCGCATCGACGCGCCGCTGCGCCCTGTGCACGTTGTCACGCGCGGTTGTCGCGCGCTGGCTGGCCTGCTCGAGCAGCGACAGCGCGTAGGCCATCTTCTGCTCGGCGAGTTCCCGGTTCGCGCGCAGCCGATCGAGCTGGTTCTGCATCGCGGCCACCTGCCCGGCGATGCGTCCGACCTCGTCAGCGAGCGTGGCCTTCTGCTGGGCAACGCTGTTGATCTGCTGGTCGGACGGGTTGGGCGGCGGCTTCGCCACGGCACCTAACGTGGGCGTCGCGAGCAGGGACGCGGCGAGTGCGAGTGCCGTCAGCGCGGCGATGCGACGGCGTGCGTGGGTCTGGTGCTGTGAATGGTGCAGATGCACAGCGGTTGCCTCTCTGATCACGCCCCCCGTGCTACTCAGCGGACCCAGAATGCCATTTCTGTCCCAGATGCGCCAGTGGCCCCTCTGGACACACGCGTAACAAACGAGCGCAACGCCGGTGAACCGTAGATGCTTCAAGGGCAGGCTCAGCCGGAATCAGCAGGTGTATCTTGACGTCAAGATACTTTGGTCGTGAGGAGTTCGACGTGCCAGCACAGAGCCAGAACAGCTTCGGATCCCGCGCCCAGCTGACGGTAGGCGAGGCGTCCTACGACTACTTCCGGCTGGACTCGATGGACGCGTCGCACCGGTTGCCGTTCAGCCTGAAGGTGCTGCTCGAGAACCTGCTCCGCTCGGAGGACGACAAGTTCGTCACCGCGTCCCAGATCGAGGCGGTGGCGAACTGGAAGCCGGACGCCGAGCCGGACACCGAAATCCAGTTCACGCCGGCGCGGGTCGTCATGCAGGACTTCACTGGCGTCCCCGCCGTCGTTGACCTGGCCACTATGCGCGAGGCCGTGGTCGAGCTGGGCGGTGACGCCACCAAGATCAACCCGTTGGCACCGGCCGAGCTGGTCATTGACCACTCCGTGATCGCGGATCTGTTCGGCACGCCTGACTCGTTCCAGCGAAATGTCGAGCTCGAGTACGAGCGCAACCGCGAGCGCTACCAGTTCCTGCGCTGGGGGCAGACCGCCTTCGACGAGTTCAAGGTCGTCCCGCCCGGGACCGGCATCGTGCACCAGGTCAACATCGAGTACCTCGCCCGCGTCGTCTTCGCGCGCAACGGGCTCGCCTACCCGGACACCCTGGTCGGCACCGACTCGCACACCACGATGGTCAACGGACTGGGGGTGCTCGGCTGGGGCGTCGGCGGGATCGAGGCCGAGGCAGCGATGCTCGGCCAACCGGTCAGCATGCTGATCCCCCGCGTCGTCGGGTTCAAGCTCACCGGCGAACTGCCCGAGGGTTCGACCGCGACCGACCTGGTCCTCACGATCACCGAGATGCTGCGCAAGCACGGTGTGGTCGGCAAGTTCGTCGAGTTCTACGGTCCGGGCGTCGGCGCCGTCCCGCTGGCCAACCGCGCCACGATCGGCAACATGAGCCCGGAGTACGGCTCGACCTGCGCCATCTTCCCGATCGACGACGAAACGCTGCGCTATCTGCGGTTCACCGGGCGCAAGGACGATCAGGTCGGGCTCGTGGAGGCCTATGCCAAGAGCAACGACCTGTGGCACGACCCATCCACCGAGCCGGAGTTCTCCGAGACCCTCGAGCTCGACCTGACCAGCGTCGAGCCGTCGCTGGCGGGCCCGAAGCGGCCGCAGGACCGGGTGCCGTTGAAGTCGGCCAAGCCGATGTTCCGTGAGGCTTTGCATGCCTACGTCGAGGGCGACTCGGTGCAGGACGCACAGGACGAGGCGGGTGCCGAGTCGTTCCCGGCCTCGGACGCGCCGAGTGCCACCGAGGACGAGGGCGCGCCGCCAGCTGCCACAGTCCCGTCCGCGGCGAACGGCGCGGCGGGTCGGGAGTCCACACCGGTCGACGTCACCTTCGCCGGCGGTGGACAGGGCGTGCTCGACCACGGCGCCGTGGTCATCGCGGCGATCACCTCGTGCACGAACACGTCCAACCCGTCGGTCATGATCGGAGCTGCCCTGCTCGCGAAGAAGGCCGTGGAGAAGGGTCTGATCCAAAAGCCGTGGGTCAAGACCTCGCTCGCGCCCGGCTCGAAAGTCGTCACCGACTACTTCGACCGTGCAGGCCTGACGCCATACCTCGAGAAGCTGGGCTTCAATCTGGTCGGCTACGGCTGCACGACGTGCATCGGCAACTCCGGACCGATCATCGAGGCGGTCGGCGAGGCGGTGAACGGGTCCGATCTCGCAGTGGTCAGCGTCCTGTCCGGCAACCGCAACTTCGAGGGACGGATCAACCCCGACGTGAAGATGAACTATCTCGCGTCGCCCCCGCTCGTCGTCGCGTACGCGCTCGCCGGCTCGATGGATGTTGACCTGCTCGAGGAACCGCTCGGCGAGGGTGACGACGGACCGGTATACCTGCGCGACATCTGGCCAACCGCGCAGGAGATCGAGGAGGTCATCGACCGGGCGATCGCATCAGAGATGTTCACCAAGGACTACGCCGATGTGTTCGCCGGGGACGAGCGCTGGCAGGGGCTGTCCACGCCGGAGGGCGACACCTTTCAGTGGGACGGTGCGTCGACCTACGTCCGCAAACCGCCGTACTTCGAGGACATGGACCGCGACCCGGCGCCGGTCACCGACATCGCCGGAGCGCGCGTGCTGGCAGTGCTGGGCGACTCAGTGACGACGGACCACATCAGCCCCGCCGGAGCGATCAAGACCGACTCCCCCGCGGGAGCGTATCTGTCCGCGCACGGTGTCGAACGCAAGGATTTCAACTCCTACGGCTCACGGCGCGGCAACCACGAAGTGATGATCCGCGGGACGTTCGCGAACATCCGGCTGCGTAACCGGCTCGCCCCGGATACCGAGGGAGGCTTCACCCGCGACTTCACCGCTCCCGAGGGCCCGGTTTCGACCATCTACGAGGCGTCGGTCAACTACGCCGAGGCCGGGACGCCGCTGGTGATCTTGGCGGGCAAGGAGTACGGCTCCGGTTCGTCGCGCGACTGGGCGGCCAAGGGCACCGTGCTGCTCGGGGTGCGCGCGGTGATAGCGGAGTCCTACGAGCGCATCCACCGCTCGAACCTGATCGGCATGGGCGTGCTGCCGCTGGAGTTCCCCGACGGCTCGACGGCCGAGTCGTTGGGCCTGACCGGTACCGAGACCTTCGAGATCACCGGCGTCGAGGCGCTGAACGAGGGTGGCGTCCCGAGCAGCGTTCAAGTGAACGCAGGCGGTGTCGAGTTCGACGCGCGGCTGCGCATCGACACCGCAGGGGAAGCCGATTACTACCGCCACGGCGGCATCCTGCACTACGTTCTGCGCTCGCTGCTCTAGCATCATCGTTCGGGTTTCCCCGCTGGTGCTCGCTCCCGGCGGCCTTGACCGTCGCCCCCCAGTGGAACGAGCGATCTGTCCGGCGCGCATCTGCACCGCGCAACGGTGCCCGCATCGGATCTCGCAGCAATCGACGGCGTCGCGGTCACCTCCGTGCCGCGGACGCTGATCGACCTCAGCCTCGTCGCGGTCCGCCGGGGCTGGTGGGACATCAACCCGGCAAGGTGATCGTTGACAGCGGGTCTATTCTGCGACATAAGTTTTGCCGCGAAACAAATAGGAGGCGGCGATGATGCCGACCAGGGCCGACAAGTTCACCTTCGGGCTCTGGACGGTGGGCTGGCCGGGCCGCGACCCCTTCGGTGACCCCACGCGTCCGCCACTCGATCCGGTGGAATCGGTGCACCGCCTCGCCGAGCGCGGTGCGTACGGCGTCACCTTCCACGACGACGATCTGATCCCGTTCGGCTCGTCCGACAGCGAGCGGGCCAAGCACATCGCCCGATTCCAGGACGCGCTGGCCGAGACCGGACTCGTGGTGCCGATGATGACCACGAACCTGTTCAGCCATCCGGTCTTCAAGGACGGCGGTTTCACCAGCAACGACCGCGCAGTGCGCCGATTCGCGCTCCGCAAGGTTGCCCGCAATCTCGACCTGGCCGCCGAGTTCGGCGCCCAGACCTACGTCTTCTGGGGAGGGCGCGAGGGAGCCGAGTACGACGGCGCCAAGGACGTCCGAGCCGCGCTGGACCGCTACCGCGAGGGCATCGACACGCTCGCTGGTTACGTGCAGGACCGCGGCTACGGCATCCGGTTCGCGATCGAACCCAAGCCCAACGAGCCGCGGGGCGACATCCTGCTGCCCACGGTCGGCCACGCCCTGGCCTTCATCGCCGAGCTCGAACACCGCGACATGGTCGGGGTCAACCCCGAGGTCGGGCACGAGCAGATGGCGGGGCTGAACTTCACCGCCGGCATTGCGCAGGCGATGTGGGCCGGCAAGCTCTTCCACATCGATCTCAATGGCCAGCGCAGCATCAAGTACGACCAGGACCTGGTCTTCGGACACGGGGACCTGCTCAACGCCTTCTTCCTCGTGGACCTGCTCGAGCACGGGACGAACGGCGGCCCGAGCTACGACGGGCCCCGGCACTTCGACTACAAGCCCTCGCGCACCGAGGACATCGCGGGCGTGTGGGCTTCGGCCGAAGCCAACATGGCCACCTACCTGCTCCTCAAGCAACGCGCTGCGGCCTACCGCGCCGACCCCGAGGTCGGGGCTGCGCTCGACGCCGCCGGCGTGACCGGCCTGCGCCAGCCCACCCTCGACGCGGGCGAGAGCCTCGCCGACGTGCTCGCCGACCGGTCCACGCTCGAGGACTTCGATGCGGACACGGCCGGCGAGCGCGGTTACGGATTCGTCCGCCTTAATCAGCTCGCCCTCGAGCACCTGCTCGGCGCACGCGTCTCAGAGCCGGATGGCGCGCATGCGGCGGCGACGTAACAAGTTACGTAACAAGTTGGTGTCGGTAGGCGCCGAACCAGCCCTCGAAGCGATATGTTCGCGCGCACAACATTCACGGGGCTGCGTAGGCATCAGTTCGCGGAAGGCAGCCCCCCAGCGAAAGGCGTACTGCGCATGCGCAAGAGCACTGTGTCGCTCGCGGTGCTGGGGGTCGCCGCGGCGATAGCCCTCACCGGTTGTAGCTCGAGCAAGAAGAGCACTCCATCCAGCCCGGGCGCGCCTGCCGGCAACTCGAGTTCGGCCAGTTCGTCGACGGCCTCGAGCTCGTCCTCGTCGGGAGGGGTGATCGATGGCAAGGGAGCCAAGGTCGGCATTATCCTGCCCGACACCACGACCTCGCCGCGTTGGATCACCGCCGACCCGACCGCGCTCAAGGCCGACTGCGCGAAGTACAAACTCAGCTGCAACATCCAAAACGCCGGCGGGTCGGCGGCCAAGATGCAGACCATCGCCCGCCAGATGGAGTCCTCCGGCATCAAGGTGCTGATGATCGTCAACCTGGACCCGGCGTCCGGGGCGAAGATCGAGAAGGAAGCTGCCAAGAACGGGGTCATCCCGGTTGACTACGACCGACTCACCCCGGGCGGCGGCGCCGCGATCTACGTTTCGTTCGACGGCGTCAAAGTCGGCCAGGCGCAGGGCAAGGCCCTGACCCAGTGCCCGCAGGTCAAGAGCGCGTCCAAGGTGCAGTACGTCGAGATCGACGGTGCCGCCACGGATAACAATGCGACGCTGTTCCACCAGGGTTACGACGGTGTGCTGTCCAAGACTGCCGGGTGGACGCGTGTGGCCCGGCAGGACGGCAACTGGGATGCCCCGACGGCTGGGCGTCAGTTCAGCGCGATGCTGGGCAAGAACCCCAACATCAAGGCGGTCATGGTCGCCAACGACACGATGGCCGGTGCAGTCGTGAACGACCTCAAGCGGCAGAGCCTGAACGGCAAGGTCGCGGTCTCCGGACAGGACGCCACAGCCGAGGGCCTGCAGCACATCCTCGACGGTGATCAGTGCTTCACGATCTACAAGCCGTCGACCATCGAAGCCGGCCCGGCGATCAAGTCGATCGCGCAGCTGGCCAACGGACAGGTACCTGACACGGGAGGCGTCACCGTGACCGACCCGCAGACCAAGAAGAAGGTGCCGGCGATCCTGGCCACCCCGGTTGCCGTCACGATCGCCAACGTGGCGCAGCCGATCAACGACAAGTACACCCCCAAGAGCACGGTGTGCACCGGTCACTACGCCGCCAAGTGCACCAAGGCCGGCGTGAAGTAGGCGCCGACCGCGCGACCCGGGTGGCCGTCGTCTGCATCGGTGCGGGCGGCGGCCACCCACATCAACGGATCTGTGAAGGGACGTGGCGACGTGGCCGATCAGCCGATCATCGAGCTGCGCAACATCAACAAGAGTTTCGGCCCGGTGGACGTGCTGAAGGACGTCGAGTTTGCGGCCCGCACCGGCGAGGTCACCGCGCTCGTCGGCGA
>JALZAI010000081.1 GCA_030948475.1 Actinomycetota bacterium | reverse complement strand
TCCGGGACCCTTGCGACGTCGTCGCATCGAATCGTGCCCCTATGACGAACGGCTCGAGGGCGCACGGTTCGGTCGCTCCCAAGCATCGGACGAACGCAGCTACCTGCGTCAGCTGATCGCGCAGATGCGTTTCCGGCTCAACGAGATGACGATGCCGTTGCCCGTGCCGAGAATCATGATCCGCTACGAGGATCTGATCAACTCCCCAAGGGAGGCGCGAGCCCGCGTCGAGGAGGTCGCGCAGATCCGCATGCAACCGGAGACGATCGGCGAGCTGACGTCCGACGCGCGACAACACATCACGTCGACGTCGGTCGAAGCGTCGATCGGCAGATGGCGGCAAGACCTCGATGAATCCGACATCCGCGATATCGAGCGCCGGCTCGGACCGTGGATGATCGAGCTGGGTTACGAGAGCAGCAGCTGAGCTGAGCGACCGCTCTACCGGCCGGCTTGGCTCGCGGGCCGGTGTCCGGTCAGGAGAGGGGCGCGAACTGCCGCACTTTGCCGGACCACAGCCGCTCAGGCAGCCCGACTTCGCGCACGCGGACATCGGGATCGATGACGCCGTGCCTCGCCAGCACGCCGATGAGTTCGCTGCGCAGTCGCTCACCGTCGCATGAACCGTGCGTCACCACTGACACGTCGACGCCACGATCTGTTCGGCCGACGAAGAAATCGGCCACCCCGGGCCAGGCAAGCAGGGTCGTCTCGAGATCCCGACGAGGCACCGCCACGCCGCCGTCGAAGTCGAAGGCGCCGTTCAACCGCGACCGGATGTCGGTGATGCGCCGATGCGCGCAACCGCACGGACACAACGCGTCGGTGATCGTCATGGCATTGGCCAGGTCGTAGCGGATCAGCGGCTGGTCCAGGTTGTAGAGGTTGGTCAACAAGACCCGGTCGGCAGGCTCTCCATAGGGCACGGGGTTGCCCTGGGCGTCCACCGGCTCCAGGATCACCAGGTCGTCGGCGATGTGCAGGCCCTCACCGACCCCGCACGGAAACGCGTAGGTGCCCTCGGAACAACCCCAGAAATGCGATGGCTCGATGCCCCAGGCAGCCCGCACCGCATCACGCACGTGCGGCGTCCACACCTCGCCCGCCACCGCCACCCAGGTCGGCGTCAGCGTGAGGCGTCCGGCGAGCGCCTCACCGGCCAACTGCCGGATGGTGCTGGGCCACCCTTGCAGCGCCTGCACTGGGGGATCGGCTGCATTGAGGCCGGCGACAAGATCGGCAAGCGGCATCCCCCCCGAGAAGCAGTGCGACGCCGGTCCGCCGCTCTCGAACGTGCTGAAAGCGTAAAAGACGCCGGATTCGTGCATCGGGCTGCACGAGAAGATCTGCGCGAGGACCGCGTCCGGAGACTCCCCACGTCGCCCGGTCCACCTCGACCCCTGCATGACGAAGGTGACAAACGCGTCCCACCCATAGACATGCAGTGACTCGGTTCCGGTTGTACCGGAGGTCTTGATCGCCCGGAACTGGCCGTCGAGGTACTGGCCGGCGTCACGCTGCTCGACGTAGTCGGCGACCCGAGTACGCGTCAACCCCGGAACCGTCAGGACTCGATCGAACTCCGCCATCATCTCGACCTTGGTCAGGATCGGCAGCGAAGGAAGGTCGGCTTCGGTAAAGGCCGCCAGATCTCGCCCGGACAGCCGGTCTCGCCAGAACGGCGAACGTGCAGCCGCGTGGGTGAGCAGTTCCTGCAAACGCCGTTGCCGCTCGGCGGCGAGGCGATCAGCGTTCCACCGAAGGCGCCGTACGCCCTTGAGGTAGGCGTCCTGCAGGTCGGCCCGCTGCCGTCGCACAAGGTCCTCGTCGCTCAACTCTCGCTCCTCGCCAACTCCGGATCGCGGGCGCTTGGTCGGCTCACGTCGTGGCGATCGGGACGCCCACTTGTGCGAGCGCGTTGCGGATGCTGGTCACCGACTCGAAGGTGCTCTTGCGCAACAGCTCATCCGGGAGCTCGAGATCGAACTCGTCCTCGATGGCCAGCATGACATTCACGCAGCAATGTGACGTCAGCCCCGCGGCATACAGATCGTCGCCGTCCAATAGGGTGTCGACATCTGCGCTGAGCCGGCCGTGCTCGCGCAGAATCGCGCGGATCTGGTCACTCATCGTCGTGTCCTCCTTCGTCAGCGGCCAGGGCGACGGCGGTCGCTGCGGCAGTCACGATCTCGTCGGCGGTGAACAAACGGCGAGCGCATCGGTGTCAATCGCGCTCGAGTGCGTCGGCGATCTCGGCCACCGATTCCACATCCGTTCCAACCGGTCGTATGGGTTACTGCCCCGTCGTAGCCACCCCTGAAGTTCGGTCAATGTTAGCCACTTCCCAACGACCTGTCCTGGCCAATGCCGCTTCCTCACCGCCATGATCGCTCTAGCTGGTGGCTTGGCTCGCGGGGACACTCGGGTGCTCGTAGGATACCGACACCTGGTCGTGCAATATCCGCCAGACCACACCCACCTCGTCGTGCCGTTCCGCGGTTCCCACTACCGCGAGGACAAATGTCCGGGTGCCCTCCCGCCAGTCCACTGCCGATCCCGGCCCGCGGTGGATCGTGACGCCGCTGACCCCGGCGCGATCAGCCAGCAGGTCCACACCGCTGATCGCGCTCACCGTGGCCGAAATCGCGGGCGGCTGGAGAAAGAGCCGATAGCCGATCCGATCGCACTTGATCGGCCCTTCGATCGACACGGCGGCGTCGAGCGCCACCTGTAGCGATGCCGCGTACAGATCGAACCCGGCGGCCAGCTCGAGCATCGCCGGCACGCCGTAGCCGATCCGGCCGTTCACCTCCAGGATTCTCGGCCCGTCGGCGGTGAACTTCACCTCGGTGTGCAAACATCCGGACCGCACGTCCAGGGCGGCAATCGCCGCCGATGCGAGCTCCAGCGCTGCCTGCTCGCGGGCGGGGTCGAGTCGGGCAGGAAGGACGAAGCCGGTTTCGCGGAACGCCTCCGCCGGCGGAAACCGTCCGGTGATGGCAATGTGGCTCACCGCTCTGTCCGAGACCACGCTCTCGACAGACACATAGTCGGCGAACGGGTCTTCGGACCATTTCGGGTCGCCAGGCAGATACTCCTCGAGCATCATCGCCGACCTCGGTGCCCCGATGTCGGCGAGCAGGGCCCGCGCGTGCGCCTTGTCGCGGGCGAGGAACGTGTGATGACTGCCCGCGTCCGAACAGGGTTTGAGTACGGCCGGCCATGTGATGTCCGCGGAGACCTGTTCCAGCGCATCCATGCTCGTAGCGGAGCGGATCGGCCAGAAACGCGGGACCTGCAGCCCTGCCGCCTGCAGTGCCCGGCGCTGCTCCAGCTTGTTGGTCAGCAACCGCGCGGTCGCGGGTGAGACGAACGGCAGTCGCAGCTGCTCAGCGATCGCCGCCACTTTCACCATGCCCGCGTCGTGGTAGGTCACAATGCCGTCCGGACGGTACACAGCCGCCTGCCGCGCCGCCGCCTCTGCGTCCAGGTCACCGACATCAACCACTGGGCCGAAGCGCCGCATCAACTCCGCCATCTCGCGAACGTCCGAGTTGTGTGCGTCGACCAGCCACATCAGGTCGCAGATTCCGGCCGCCGCCTCGGCAAGTTGCACCGGCGAAACGGAAGCCACTGACCGTGGCCCGTAGGCGACCGCCACCAGCCGGTG
Source organism: Actinomycetota bacterium (assembly GCA_030948475.1). GTDB lineage: Bacteria > Actinomycetota > Actinomycetes > Mycobacteriales > Jatrophihabitantaceae > JALZAI01. Next base: position 5,924 of record JALZAI010000081.1, on the reverse strand, counting down.
GCGCGCCCGGCCGTCAGCTGTTCCACCTCCATCGGGCATGAAACGATCTGGCATGAACGACCAATCCCCTGCCTCGTGGTCGGACGCACCGGCCGGCACGCCATGCGCCGAGTACCCGTCGCGCGTGTTCCTGCTGATCTCGGTGGAAGCGCCAGGTCCGTCCGGCGAGTCATGGCTACGACGATGGTAGCGTCCGGGCCGATTTGCACCGGCCGCTTGCGCTGCACAATCCCCGCGTCCTTCACCCGTGAGGCCCTGTCTGTGATGGAACTACGCGGCGCGGAGGCATTTTGGCAGCAACTGGCCGAGCGTGGCCTTTCGCCCCACGACCGTCGACGGCCTCTACCACCGCTCTGCGGTGTTCGAACGTCTCCTTCGCGGTCTCCGAACTGATCCACCGTAGCGGCGCCGACCAGAACGCACTGCCGCGAACTATCACCACGACCATTTCGCCCGCCCGTTCGAGATCGCTGTCCCGGACGGTGCGATCGCACACAGCGCCCGCGGCTTGGAACGACTTGGGCTTGCCCTGCTGCGTACCACGGACTCGACCAAGCACGCTGGCTGGCGAGCGTGACCGGTCAGCTATGGGACTAAACGTGCGGTATGCGCCCAACCGCGCGTCGGAACCGCCCGACGTCGGGCCGACACGCTCTCTACCAACCGGGTTGGCAGATCAGATCTGACTTGCGTAAAGTCTGGCGCGTTCGGTATATGGGCCGCTGGGCAACGCGGCTGCTTGCCGGCACGGGGGATGTCGGGGGGCATCATGATTGACGTTGCCGTCATCGGCCTGGGTGCGTGGGGTCTGTGTGTCCTCGAGCGCACCGTGAGCAGGGCTCGTTCGGGCGGGGAACAGATACGTGTCCATGCCATCGAACCCTGCGAGGTCGGCGGCGTGGCGTATGACGCCAAGCAGCCGGACTTCCTGGTGCTGAACAACCCGTGCGGACAGCTGTCCCTCTACGCACCGCCCGAGTGCGACGAAGCCACTCGCGCGGACACGCCGACACCTGGATACGGTGTGGGTCTGTTCGAATGGGCACAACGCCGTGGGTACAGGTGGGTCGATGGACGCTGTGTCCTCGACGGCGAGGGGACGCCGATCACCTCCGGTGATTACCTGCCGCGGCGAGTCATGGGGGAGTACCTAAGCTGGTTCTACGAGACGCTACTGGCCGAACTCCCCGCGAACGTAGAGTTCATCCGCTACCACAACGCGGCCGTCGACATCACCACCGAGGCCGGCAATCGCGAACGCATCGCGCTCGCCGACGGCAACGCCGTCGTCGTCGATCACGTGGTGGTGACCTCCGGGCACACGCCCAATCTGGAACCCAGCCCCGAGCCGAAAGGCGTGCAGGTGCAGCCCGCGTACCCGGTCTCGCTGCTCGACGACTCGCCTGCGCCGGGCGAGCACGTGGCCGTGTCCGGGATGGGCCTTGTCGCGTACGACATCATCGCCGCGCTCACTATCGGTCGGGGCGGCCGCTTCCGCGACGCCGGGTGCGACCGGCTGGTCTACGTGCCGAGCGGCCGCGAGCCAGTGATCGAACTGTTCTCGCGATCCGGTGTTCCTTACTGCGCCAAGTCGGTGACCGGCACCGACTCGACCGGTGACTATCAGCCGGTCGCCTGCACACCCGACGCGTTTGCCGCCATCCGCGGCAGCGGCGTGGATCGCATGTCACGACGAGCGGTCGACTTGCAGGCCGAACTGCTGCCCCTGCTGTTCACCGAAATGCGCGCACGCTACTACATCCAGGCGGCCACGATCGCTGAAGGAAGCCACGGCGCCGAGCGGGTCCGGGCGGCACTGCGCAGTGCCTGGCTCGACGGGACGTTCAACGAGGCCACCGAGCAGCTCGCCCTCGAATACGGCTCGTTCGAACCGTCGAAACATCTGTTTGCGGGAGACGGGCGTAACTATCTGTCGTCCGAGGACTACCAGAAGCAGTTCTACGCGATGCTCTCCGACGACATGGACGAGGCCCTCGTCGCGGCGGGGAGCCCGGTGAAGGCAGCACAGGAGGTGCTGCGCGTACTGCGCGACGACATCCGTTCGATCATCGAGTTCGGTGGCCTGTCGCTGGAGTCCTACATCGATTTCAACCACAACGTCAAGGGCCGGGTCAACCGTCTGGAGGCGGGACCACCGGTGATGCGTTCTCAACAGCTTCTTGCGTTGCTGGACGCAGGCGTGGTGTCGGTTCCATTCGGGCCGTCGCCGACGGTCAGCGTTGACTCCAATGGCCAGACGGTGATCACGTCTACTCGCCTGGACATTTCCTACTCGTCGACCGGGTGCACCGTGATCCGCGGGCACCTCGACATGCCGTCGCTCGCCCAGAGCGCCTCGCCGTTGCTGTCCCGGCTCTACCGCCTCGGCAGGCTGACCCAGCTGACCTACGGCGAGACGGCCGTCGGCAGTGTCGCGATCAGCGATGATTTCCATCCCTTCGATATCGAGGGTCGCGTGCAGCACAACATCTCGATGTTCGGGGTGCTGACCGAAGGCGCGCGTTACTTCACCCACTACATCCCGTCTCCGCGCAGCCGGATCCGCGCGGTGGTCGACGCGCAACGCTGCATCGACGCAGTCGTCGCCGGCGCGATCGACTGATCGTTGCAGCCAGTCGCATCCGTCCAGGCCTAGGCGAATTCCTGCTCGTTTGATCTGCTCCCGTGCCGTCCACATCGCGTCGTGGTCGTCCGCTGTGCCGAACGCGAAGTTCCGCAGCTGCAGCACGCCGGGGGACTGCTGGGTTACGTGCAGCGCCAGCTCGGCCTGCCGATCGCCTCGACCGCTCCGCTGGCCAAGATCACCGATCGGTTCGCCCAGGAGGTCCATCGCTTCGCCGAGCGTGAGCGCATCCCGTGGGTGGACTTCGTCAAGGGCCAACGCAAGGACGACGTGATGCATGAACGCCTCGCCGAGTTCAGCGCCGAGCAGGGTGTGGTGTTCATCGGCCGGGCGCAGGAGAAGACCAAACTGTTCCGGACCGAGAAACGCCACGACCGCGACGGCAGGTCCTATCCGTGGATCGTGGCCCGACCGGGGTGGTCAACCAGTTCTACTTCTATTGCGTCGACGGCGACTTCGGGCCGTTCTTCCTGAAGTTCTGCTCCTACTTCCCCTACAACGCCAAACTGTGCATCAACGGCAACCACTGGGCGCAGCGGCAAGCCGCGAAGGCCAGGATCGGGTTCACCCCGCTGGACAACGCCTTCGCCACCGTCGATGACCCCGCCGCGTTGCAGACGATCTGCGCCCGGCTCGGCCCAGAACAGATCGATGCGCTGCTACGCAAGTGGCTGGCGATCTTGCCGCACCCGTTCATCGCTGCAGACCGAGCCGCCGGCTACCGCTACGACATCTCCATGCTGCAGGCCGAATTCTCCCTCACCCAGACGCTCCCCCGCCCGGTGTCCGGGCGGGGTGTTCTTCGAACACGTCATCCGCGACAACCTCGACGCCGGGCGCCCAGACCAGGTCAGCCTGGTCTTCGACCGGCGACTGATGCGCCGCCGACGCCGCCCAACGCCGGGACGGTTCCGCACCAGGGTGATCACCGACGGCGTCACGCCCAGCCTGCACGTGGACTACAAGCACACCACAATCAAGCAGTACCACAAGGAAGGACGAGCCTTACGAACCGAGACCACCATCAACGACACCCGCGATTTCGAGATCGGCAAACGGCTGACAAACCTGCCCGCGCTGCGGGAGGTCGGCTTCTCCGCCAACCGGCGCCTGCTGCGCCTCCAACGACTCAGCCACGACCCGATCGCCGGAGCCGACACGCTCGCCGCCGTCACCGGACCCGTCCTCACCGACAGCGGCACCCGCATCCCCGGCCTGGCGTTGGGCCAGACCCGTAGCCACGCCCTGCTCACCGCGCTGCTGATCTTCCGGCTGCTACCCCGCGGCTTCACCAACCGCCAGCTACGCGAGCACGTCGCACAACTACGTGGACTCGCCGACATCGGCGCCGGGCAGATGAGCTATGACCTACGCCGACTGCGCCGCCACGGTCTCATCGAACGACTTCCACGAACCCATCGCTACCGCGTCACCGACTTCGGATTGCACACCGCAATGTTCCTCACCCGCGTGCGCGACCGAGTCCAGCCCACCGGCCTCGCCCACCACGGGTTCACCGCAACACCCGACAAACTGCACCGCGCCGCCACGGCATACCAGAGGGCCATCGATGACCTCACCCGCGAGGCAGGACTCGCCGCCTGACCCAGAAACCCGAACTTGACTCGATCACTCCGACTTCGTCGGACCTAGCCCTCTAGCAGGGACGGACCGTCGAAACCTGCCACCCGGGTTCACAGTCCTGTAGCCCGATCAGGGATGCCGAGCGGATTCCGAACTCGACGTCCGCGCTTGCCGGTCGGCGGGGCGATTGGGTGTCCCACATACCCCGCCCGGTGATTGCGTCGCGGAGAGGGGGCCGCTCATACGGATCGCGCTCCGCCTGGACCTGAGGCCCTCGACAGGACGCTGATCGCCGACGACGTGCTGGCCGGCCCAGCTCCGGTGGTCGATCACTCACCTCGCAGTCGCGCAGTTACCTAGCTCACGCCTGCCATATCGATAATCAAACCGCTATCAACGTGAACTTACCATTTTGGACTCTTTGCCACATTGCGGAACCGATGCCGCCCGCGACGCCATCGCCGCCCAGCTCTACGTCTTCTACGACTGGTGCGCCGCTACCACCATCGACGAGCTGCACACCCTCGCCACCACCGCGGAGACCTGGGGGCCCGGCCATCGAGGCCTTCCTCGCGACCGGAATCACGAACGCCAGAACCGAAGGCCTGAACCGGCCCGTCAAGCAGGTCAAACGCAGCGGCACTTACGACACCAACGCTAGGCCTTCAGCCGAGGGCCATCCGTGAGATATACAAAGGTCACGACTCTGCCGACGAGCGAGTAATCATCCACACTGTCGCCATTGCCGCGACTTCCTTGCGTTGAGGGGTGTGAAGGAGGGAGTGGTCAAGGTTGGCTATTACCTGCAGCTGTACATTACTATATCGTCCGGCCATTCGAGCCCATCGAAACCGGAGCAACGGCTTCGCGTCATCAGGTGCGGACACTATAGTCGTTAGCTTACTGCGACGATTCAATTCCCTGAGGCCGCCCGCCGGGGTTGATCTTAACCCAAGCTTGTAAAGACAGCGGTAAACAAGACCTCGTATATGGCGCGGCGATCGCAAAGGTATCTTGTCTGACTTAGAGGGATTGCGGGCCCATGCTGGTATGACGCAGCACATCCGTCGCCACGATTCTTGCGTTGCCAGACGTCCCTCTGGCGGGACAATGGTGAACTTCGGATTGACGACGAACGCACCGGCTGCCCCGAACGCGGCGGCCGCCTCGAGCGCGTGATACCCGCCCGAACACATGCCCATCCAAACCAACCCGGTGGGATCGTCCGGAGAAACAGTATTCGCAATCTGCCTCATGTTAAATAGCGCATTATACGGAAAGGCTAATCCGGGCCGCTGCCCTGGCGCCGATGGGCTGTCACCCAATCCGCTCAGGTCCACGCGAACGGCGCGGAGGCCGAGCGACGCCCATTCACGAGCAAGGTCGACCCACATCCTGCTGGGGCCGACGTGGTGCTCAGATGCGACATTCAAAAGCACTGCAACAGGTCCCCGCGCCGGTCCAATCGGCTCGGAAATCATGCCGAAGACGGCCGGCGAGCCAAATTCCACCGCCCGTTCGTGGATGGCGAAGCCATTGCTCACCGGAATTTCTGCACTGGAAGAGCACGAAGGTGTCAGCGAATGATCCGCCGGCCCGAACATCTCCACGCACCAGGTCACGATCCTTCTCGTCGTAGCCGTAGGAAGCGTCGCCAACACAGTGGATACGTCCAGGAAATTGGCCTGTGCTGTGT
>JALZAI010000080.1 GCA_030948475.1 Actinomycetota bacterium | reverse complement strand
GACCAAAGCGGCATCGGACGCCACGGCGCCGGACGGTGCGGCACCGCCGGCCAGATCCGGCGCCGCCAGCGCCAACGGGATGGCGGCAACCGCCGCGAGGCCTGCCGCAAGGGTGCGTCGTCGGTTCACCGGGTACCTCCGCGTCGAGGGCGCCCTTGCGGGCCTACTGGCGATCCTGTCCTGCTCGATCGCTGCGCGCAATGGTGGTGACCGCTGGCCGGTCACGCGCGGATGAGCATCGTCACCCGGGCACCGCCGGTCGTGGAGTTGCCGACCTCGGCTGACCCGCCGTGCCGCCGCGTACGGGGAGAATGGCGGAATGCCAGCAGCCGAGTACATGGACCCGAGCGGCGAGTTCGACCGCGACCAGGACTACATCGCCACCCGGATCACCGAGGATGGCCGCGACGGCTACCCGGTCGAGCCGGGCCGGTACCGTCTGGTGGTCGCACGCGCCTGCCCGTGGGCCAACCGCGCGATCATCGTCCGGCGCCTGCTCGGTCTGGAACCGGTGCTGTCGATGGGCATCTGCGGGCCGACACACGACCAACGCAGCTGGAGCTTCGACCTTGACCCGGGCGGGCGGGACCCGGTACTGGGCATCGAACGCATCCAGCAGGCCTACTTCGCACGGTTTCCCGGCTACGAGCGCGGCATCACCGTGCCGGCCATCGTCAACGTACCGACCGGTGCGGTGGTCACCAACGATTTCGCCCAGATGACCCTCGATATGTCGACGCAGTGGCGTCGATATCACCGCGACGGCGCCCCTGACTTGTACCCGGACCGGCTGCGCGACGAGATCGACGAGGTCGCCGAACTCGTCTACACCGACGTCAACAACGGCGTGTACCGCTGCGGATTCGCGGGCTCGCAGCAGGCGTACGACAAGTCCTACCGCCGCCTGTTCGACCGGCTGGACTGGCTCGGCGAGCGCCTGGAACGACAGCGCTACCTGGTCGGCGACACGATCACCGAGGCGGACGTGCGGCTGTTCACGACGCTGGCCCGCTTCGATCCGGTCTATCACGGGCACTTCAAGTGCAACCGGCAGAAGCTGTCCGAGCTCCCGGTCATGTGGGCGTACGCCCGCGACCTGTTCCAGACCCCGGGCTTCGGTGACACCACCGACTTCGTGCACATCAAACGGCACTACTACGTCGTGCACCGCGACGTGAACCCGGGCGGCATCGTCCCCGCCGGACCGGACCTGTCCAACTGGCTCACCCCGCACGGTCGTGAGGAACTCGGCGGACGTCCGTTCGGTGAGGGCACACCCCCCGGGCCACCCGCGCCCGACGAGGCCGTACCGGCCGAGCACACCCCGCTCGCGGGCTGAGCTACGGGAAGACGGACCGTATCGCGGCCATGTCGTCGGCCCCGTGCCCCGCCTTCGAGGCGCGGGCGAACAGTTCGCGGAGTGCGTCGAGCAGGTCGGTGGGAAAGCCCACGTCCGAGCCGGCGGCCCGCATCAGGTCGATGTCCTTGATCACGCCGTCCACCGCGAACGACGGCGCGAAGTCGCCGCCGATCATCGCCTTGCCCTTGAGCTGGGCGTACGGAGCGTTCGTGGGACCGCCATCGATCGCCTGCAGGAACAGTCCGGGGTCCACGCTGAGCGCCGCGGCCAGCGACACCGACTGCGCGGTGGCCGCGGTGATCGACGCGATCCAGGCGTTGCAGGCCAGCTTGAGCGCGCTGGCCTGGCCGATCTTGGTCCCGGCATACACCGTCCGCGCCGCGATCGCGCCGAGGACCGGTTCTACCCGGTCGACGAGGGCCCGGTCACCGGAGGCCAGCGCGACCAGCTTGCCTTCGGCAGCAGGCTGTTTGGTGCCGAGCATCGGGGTGTCGAGGAACGCCGCGTCCCCGGCGGCGTCAGCAATACGCAGCACGCCGGACGGTCCGACCGTCGAGGCCTGCAGCCACACCGCGTCGTCGCCTAGCGCGGCAAGCAGCTCGCCCGTTACGGCCAGTACCGAGTCGACGTCGAAGAGCATCGTCAGCACCGCATCGGCGCCGCTCACCGCCTCCTCGACTGCGGCCGCGACGTCGACCCCGTCCTCGGCCAGTGGTTCGGCCTTCGATCGGGTGCGATTCCACGCCGCGACCTCGAGCCCGGCGCGCTTGAGCGAGCGAGCCATTCCGGCGCCCATCGTTCCCGTCCCCAAGAGTGCGACCCGCATCGTGATCCTTCCTATTTACACGCCGACGGCAAGCTCGAGGGCGGCCAGTTCGGCGTCCAGGTGCCCCAGCAGGTGCTGCAGGTGCGGCACCGTCCGCCGACAGCCGGTGAGACCGAAGGCGATCTCGGTCGAGTAGCTGGTGACGGTGATGTTGAGGGCCTGACCGTCGACCAGGACCGACAGCGGGTACAGCCCGTCCAGCCGGGCACCGTTCCAGTACATCGGCGTGCGCGGGCCCGGGACGTTGGAGATGATCAGGTTGAACGGCGGGCGGGCCTTCCCGTCGAGCCGGAGCAGCGGGTACACCGCGAGCGGACTGACACCGAGAGCGGTCATCGCGAGGATCTGCGCTTGGCTCATCCCGGTCAGCGACTGCTTGCCCGCGACCATCGAGCGGTGCACGGTGGCCAGCCGCTCGAGCGGCCCGTCCAGGTGTGTGCCGAGATTGCACATCACCGCGCCGATCGCGTTCCCGCCCCCGTCGTGACTGCCGGGACCGTCCCCGTGCAACGACACGGGGACCATCGCGATCAGAGGTGCGTCGGGCAACGCGTCCAGGTCGCGCAGATAGTTGCGCAGGGCACCCGAGCACATCGCCAGGACGACGTCATTCACCGTCGCGTCGGCCGCCTTGCCGACCTGACGGATCCGCTCCATCGGCCAGGACTGGGCGGCGAAGCGGCGGGCCCCGGTGATCGGGAGGTTGAGCATGGTCTTCGGAGCGGAGAACGAGATCGCGCCACTCTCGGCCTGCAGTCCGCGGTTGATCGTGCGGGCCAGTGTCGGGACGAGCCCGGCCGCCTCACCGAGGATGTTCAGAACGCTGCGCAGCGTGTCGGTCTGCGCAACGTTGCGCTCGACGAGCTTGGGAGGGGATTCGTGGCGCATCGCCCACGGCGCCGGCATGTCATGGCGGTCGGGATCCTCGCTCAGCATCTGAGATAGCACCCGCAGCGCGGATACCCCGTCGACGAGTGAGTGGTGCGCCTTGAAGTAGGTCGCGTATCGGCCGTCCGCAAGGCCCTCGATCAGATGCATCTCCCACAACGGACGATGCCGGTCGAGCAGGGCCGAATGCAGCTGCGAGACCAACACGAACAGCTCCCGGATGCGGGCCGGCTGCGGCAGCGCATTGCGGCGGACGTGGTGCTCGAGATCGAAGTTTGTGTCCACCTCCCAGCCCCACTGGCCGAGCGAGCCGAGCGAGCGGCGCGCGCGCTTCTGGAACAGCGGCGCTACCTCGTCCTGAGCGATCGCGGAGTCGAACATTGCCCGGACGTCGAGTGCGGTTGCACCGTCGGGCGCGTGGAACAGCTGCAGCGCGCCCACCTGCATCGGGTGCTCGCGGGCCTCGGCCAGCAGGAAGATCGAACTGGTCGGCGACATGGGCAGCAGCATGTGACGAGTCTGGCATCGCCTTGCGGTCCGCAGCTACCGCGGCGCAGATTCCGCGGCGCAGATTCACATGGGCGCGCTATCGCGGTGCGGTATGCACCTCGCCGTGCGCATCCACGCAGTTCTCGGCGACGTGAGCCGACCCGTCCAGGTGGTCGGCCTCGAGCGTGACGTGACCGATGTTATGGCGCTGGCGCAGCACCTCACGCAACCGGGCACTGACCTCGTGGCAGTCGTGCGGCGCCCGCACCAGGACGTGCGCCGAGACAGCCGACGTCCCAGGACCGATCTGCCACACATGCAGGTCGTGCAGCTCGGCGACGCCTTCGACTGCGGCGAGTTCCTGCCCGAGGGTGTCGGGGTCGACGTTCGCGGGGGCCGCTTCGAGGAAGACCCGCCCGGCCGCCTGCACCAGCCGTAGCCCCGTCCACGCCATGACGGCCGCGACGACGAGCGAGGCAATCGGATCCGCGCGAGTCCACCCGGTCGACAGCACGACCACGCCAGCGACGGCGGTCGCGAGGAACGCCCAGACGTCCGTGACTAGGTGCGCCACGACGCCGCGCACGTTCAGGCTGCTGCGGTCGGCTCGTGCCGCACATGCCGTCGCGAGCAGGTTGACGACGATGCCGACGAGCGCGACGACCGTGACCACGCCGCCGTGAACAGCACTGGGGTGCACCAGCCGTCCGATCGCCTCGATGACGAACCAGATCGCCAGCAGGATCAAGGTGATGCCGCTGGCCTGCCCGGACAGCGCATCCACCCGAGCGAAGCCGTAGGTGTAGGCGCCGCGGGCCGGCCGCTGCGCGATCACTGCCGCGACGATCGCAACGGCGATCGCGGCGGCGTCGGTGACCATGTGCGCCGCGTCGGTCAGCAGGGCGAGCGAGTGGGCGAGCAGTCCGGCGATGACCTCACCGACCATGAACACCAGCACGACGGCCAGGGCGGCACCCAGCCAGCGCCGGTCGCTGGTCGCCGATGCGCCATGACGATGCACGTGCCCCCGCGAACTCACGTCTCCACTGTCACACATCCGAGCGAACCACGCCGGGGTTACCAGCCGGTGTGGAGCGGGCGTCCCTCGGCGAAGCCGGACGCGGACTGGACGCCGACGGTTGCACGCTGGTGCAGCTGTTCCAGCGTCGCCGCCCCCGCATAGGTGCACGCCGAGCGGAGGCCGGAGATGATCGCGTCGATCAGGTCCTCGACACCGGGACGGGCCGGGTCCACGAACTGCCGTCCGCTGGAGATGCCTTCCTCGAACAACGCCTTGCGCGCCTGCTCGAACGCACCCTCGCCGCTGGTGCGCTGCGCGACCGCGCGGGCCGAGGCCATCCCGAAGCTCTCCTTGTACGCACGTCCGTCCGGCGCGAAGTGCAGGTCGCCGGGCGACTCGTGCGTCCCCGCGAACCAGGAGCCGATCATCACGGCGGATGCACCGGCGGCGAGGGCCAGCGCCACGTCGCGGGGGTGGCGCACCCCCCCGTCCGCCCAGACGTGACGGCCCAGCTCGCGTGCCGCGGCCGCACATTCGAGCACCGCGGAAAACTGCGGCCGTCCCACGCCGGTCATCATCCGCGTCGTGCACATCGCGCCGGGGCCGACCCCGACCTTGACGATGTCGGCACCGGACTCGATCAGGTCGCGGGTGCCCTCCGCCGAGACGACGTTCCCGGCGACGATCGGGAGGTCGGGGGCGAGGCCATGCACTGCGGCCAGCGCGTCGAGCATCCGGCGCTGGTGTCCGTGCGCGGTGTCGACGACCAGCACGTCGATGCCGACATCGATGAGCTCGGCCGCCTTGCCCGCGACGTCGCCGTTCACCCCAATGGCGGCGGCGATGCGCAACCGTCCCGACGCGTCGAGCGCCGGGCGGTAGATCGTCGAACGCAGCGCGCCGGTCCGAGTGAGAACGCCGGCGAGTTGACCGGATGAGTCGACCACCGGCGCGAGCCTGCGCCGGGCGGAGTCGAGCTGCTCGAAGGCGGCCTGCGCGTCGATCGGCTCGGTCAGTGTCAGCGGGTGCGGTGACATCACCTGGTGCAGCTGGGCGAAGCGGTCGGCGCCGGCGCAGTCCGCCTCGGTCACCACGCCCACCGGACGTCCGGCGTCCACGACGATCACCGCCCCGTGTGCCCGCTTCGGCAGCAGCGCAAGCGCATCGCTCACCGGACTCTTCGACGACAGGGTCACCGCGGTCTCGAGGAGCACGTGCCGGGATTTCACCCACGACACGACATCGCGCGCCACCGCCGCCGGGATGTCCTGCGGCAGGACGACCAGGCCGCCGCGGCGCGCCACGGTCTCCGCCATCCGTCGCCCCGCGACGGCGGTCATGTTCGCGACGACGAGCGGAATGGTTGCTCCGCTGCCGTCGCATGCGGTCAGGTCGACATCGAAGCGGGACGCGACGTCCGAACGAGTCGGCACCATGAACACGTCGTCATAGGTCAGCTCGTAGGGTGCGGACGGATTGAGGAAGCGCACGAGGCAAGCAGCCTACTGTGCTCGGGTGATCGCGGTCTTCGACGGCGACGGCGTGATCGCCCATGTCCGGCACCGGGCTGCACCATCGGAACAGGCCCGACGCCATGGTTCGCTCGCAAGCTTCGCTCACCGGGCGCCCGAAATGGCCGCGTCCGGTCACCGAGGACGACGGCCGAGGTCATTCGAGACCGCGCTCGCTGCAGGCTTTCCCGCCACGCCGGCGACTGGTGCCCCGTGGCGGCGGCCTGCGCGGCGCTCAGGAGACGCTTCGGTCGCGGGTGAACACCCGGCAATTGCCTGAGCATGCGATCACGGATCGGTAACGAACCCCAGCGTTGCCGGCGCTGCTGTCCGGATATGTCTGCTGTTCGAACGAATTCGCGTCCACAATCGGGCGCGCCGGACTTGATAGATGAAAATTCGGGCGCACACTTGTGATGGAACTCTCGCCGTAAGCGGTTACAGCGCCGAAGGAGAGAATGACAAACGGATCGACACCACCCCCGCCGATTCGGAACAACTCAGACACCCAGGACATTCTAATGAACGTGCACTCCACCTCGGACACTCCGACCTACTGCCGCCACAGCCCGGCCTGCCCGTCCGTCGAGGCCACCGACCGCGACGCCGCGCATGTCGTCGCCGCGCACCCCGAGCAGGGCTGGAGCCTGTTGTGCAACGGGATCGTGCTCTTCGAGGACTTTGGTGAGCTGCTGCCCAACGGCACCAGCTGTGGTGCCCGCCGGCGCGAGCTGCTGATGGCCTCTCCGCACCGCAAGGCCAGCTGAGCTCCCACCCGTGTCGGCTCTGCTCGCTGCGAGTGAGCACGCCTGATCACACCCGAGACAACCAGTCGCCCGTCGATTCGCTGTGCCGAGCAGGCTGCGCACCGCTGCTGAGCAGCGCAACCGCCGGATGCCCGCCGGGCCCACGAACTCAGCGCGTCGTCTGCCCCCACGTCTGGCCGCAGTCCAACGCGAAGTGCTACCTTCTTATTGAACATCGTTATCAATATCGATGTCAGTCAGCGCGAAGGTGTCCGTGTCGTCCAACCGCGGTGTCGTCGTCGTCGGGCTCTGGTTGATCCTGACGGCGACGCTTGCGAGCGGCTGTGGAAGCCGATCCGAGACGGACCATCGGATCGCCGTGGTCGCGTCAACCGACGTCTACGGCGACATCGCTGAGCAGATCGGCGGCCCGGACGTCCGGGTCAGCTCCCTGATCGACTCTCCCAACCAGGACCCGCACGCGTTCCAGGCCGACGCTCACGACGCGCTCGCGGTGTCCAAGGCCGACGTGCTCATCCAGAACGGCGGCGGTTACGACGACTTCGTGGGGACGCTTCGGGACTCAGCCGGACGGGCCGCGACGCAGGTCATCGACGTCGTCCGGCTCTCCGGGCACATAACGGTGGACGGCAGGCTCAACGAGCACGTCTGGTACGACCTGGGCACGGTGCGCAGGTTCGTCACCCGCGTCGTCCAGAAGCTCACGTCCGCCGATCCGTCGCACCGAGCGAGTTTCCGCCGCAACGCCACTGTCTTCACCGGGCGGCTTGCCGCATTGCAACGCACCGAGGCGCACCTGGCCGCGCACTACACCGGCACCGGCGTCGCGGTCACCGAGCCGGTGCCGCTCTACCTGCTCGAGGCTTGCGGGCTGGCCAACCGCACCCCGACCGGATTCACGGACGCGGTCGAGGAGGACACCGACGTCCCCGCCTCGGTGCTGCACCGGACGCTCGGCCTGTTCAGCGCGCACTCGGTGCATCTGCTCGTCTACAACGAGCAGAGCGGTGGCCCGCAGACCGACGAGGTGATCGCCGGCGCGAAGCAGGCCGGAGTCCCGGTTGTCGGCGTCACCGAGACACTGCCGCCTGGCACGACCTACCTGAACTGGATGGCGACGAATCTCGCTGCGGTGAGTTCCGCACTCAAGACGGGGGCGCGATCATGACCTCACCCGTGCTCGAGCTACAGAGCGCGTCGCTCGCCTACGGCACCCGGCAGCTCTGGTCGCACCTCGACCTCGCCGTCGCACCCGGCGAGGTCCTCGCCGTGCTCGGCGCGAACGGGTCCGGGAAGACCAGCCTGCTGCGAGCGATTCTGGGT
>JALZAI010000075.1 GCA_030948475.1 Actinomycetota bacterium | reverse complement strand
CAGACCTGGTTGATCTCCAATATCTCGCCGTCGGTGTAGCCCGCCTGGCGAAGTTGCCGTACCCGCTGCTCGGTGAGCGTCGATGGGTCGAGCGCCAGCGTCTCGGCATAGCGCATCGCCAGTTTCTGCTTGCCCCCCAGCGGCGCCGATTCGATATCACCATCCGTGATCGCCTGCCGCAGCGTGGCGCACCGTTCGTCGTCACCCAGCAGGCGTCTGAGCCCGGCGTAGTGATGCTCGACGCAGTAGGCGCAATTGTTCAAGGCGGCGCCGTGCTCGCCCATCGGCTCTCGCCGACCTGTGCGTCTTCCCGATGACCGACCCAGACCAAGATCGATCTCGGCGCGATGCTGGTCGCCGGCAAGCCGAGCTGGGTGATCCAAGTCGGGGGCGATAAACCCGCTGGCCAACGCGCGCGACAACGTCGCCGACGTCGTAAACAGATCCGTCGGCGGCCGACATCATGACCGCACCTGGACACTGGGGTTCTTCGCGATCTCCCAACCGGTCCCCTGGCGTGCCCCGCATCGATTCTCGGGGTGATCTCGCATGTCCTCGCGAGTAGCCTCCCGGTGGTGACGTCGCCCGCACAGCACCAGGTCGATCGAATTCCTGGTCCGACGTTGTTCGTGCGTTACGCGTTTCCGCCGAACTATCACGGCTCCTGTGGGCCACCGGACTCGTTGGCGTTGTTCCAATACGGCGCGACGGCCACCGTCGACTCCGGTCTGCGTGATCTGGCCCGTCAGTTCTCGGGTGCCTGGCCCTATCTGCAGTTGATCGCCAACGTCACCGGCGCGCGGGACCCGCTGGATCGTCGGGTCGTGGAGGCGTACTGGATCGGTAATCGCCTGCTGGACCAGGTCGGGGTGCGTCCGCTGGCGGAGTCGATGGACGAACGGTTCCGGCTGATCACCGGGCTGCAGTTCGGAAACCTCGCCGATTCCGCGCTGGCCGGCGGGATGCCGCACCACAGCTATCACGTGTTCTGCGTGTATCCGTGGGTGGGTCTGTTGGGCGACGACCGTCGCTACGAACAAGCTCTGATGGTGCTGGATCGGTGCCGGATCCGATGGGGACAGGTGCAGCAGGTCGGCGCGGACCGGTTGGTGGTCAACTCGCAGCCGCTGCTGTACGAGGAGGGCCGGCTGTTCCTCGGCGAACCGGTCGTCGAGACGGTGGAACGAACGTTGAACGGCGTCGGGCTGGTGCCCGAGTTCCAGGTCGGCGACTGGGTGTCCATGCACTGGGAATGGGTGTGTGATCGGCTCGACGCGCGTCAGCTGGCCGCGCTGCGCCATTACACCCGCCTGCACCTCGACGTCGTCAACGACCGACTCGATCACTCGGGTGCTATCACCGCGCTCGGCTGAGCCAGGTCCTGTTCAATCGGTTCCGGTTCGTCGACGACCCAGGCTCGGTGCAAGGCCCACGAGAGCGACTCGCCCGTGCTGTGGCGGGGTGGACCGGGCTGGTGCAGCAGTATCGGGCCGACGTCTGTTTCGAGGCGGTATTCGGTGTGCGGCCCGCGAAACCCGACCGCGACGATCCGCCCGGCCAGCGGTCCGCCCTCACGTACCCAGTCCGGGCGCAGCACCAGCCTCCGTACCCGCGCTTCGGGTGAACGGACCCCGCCGCCGGCCAAATCCAGCGATCCGGCCCCGAGGTCGACCGACAGCAGTCCGGGTCCAGCCGCGGCGGTGGTCGCGGTGAGCACCGTGCACGGTCCGGTCAGCGCCGCGGCGGCGACGCTGACGGGCTGCGCGTAGACCCCCGTCGGCGTGTCGACCTGGATGAGCGCGCCGCCCGCGACCAAAGCGACGCGGTCGGCGAGCATGAGGGCTTCGGCGGCATCGTGCGTCGCGTACATGACCGCTGCACCGGTGTCGCGTTGGCGGGCGAGCACGGCGTTCTGGAACGCCGACCGCAGGTGCGTGTCCAGGTGCGCGGTCGGCTCGTCGAGCAGGTACAGCCGGGCGTCTCGAGCGAGTGCCCGGGCCAGACCCACCCGCTGTTGCTCACCGCCGGACAGCTCGGCCGGCCGTCGCCGGGCGAGACGATCGATGCCCAGGTCCGCAAGCAGTTCGACCGCGGTCGTCCGGGCGTCGTGTCGCGAGCGGCCTGCCCGGCGTAGCGGATACGCGACCGTATCCAGCACGGACAGGTGCGGCCACAACGCGAAGTTCTGGAACACCAGACCGACGGCCCGCCGCTCCGGTGGCGTGTTGTGCCGATCCCCCGCGACCTGCTGGCCGGCGATCCACATCTCGCCCCGCGCGAGCGGAACGAGACCGGCGACGGCATGCAGCAGTGTCGACTTGCCCGAACCGGACGCGCCCAGCAACGCGACGACCTCGCCGTCGCCGACGGTGAGATCGAGGTCGCGCAGCGCCGGCGCACCCGCGTACTCGACGCAGACACCGCGACAGCGCAGCGATTCGGGCCGCGTGCCGACACCCGCACCGGCGTCACCGGGCACCGGCCACCTCCGGAGCCGACCTGACCCGGGCGGTCCGGTCGTTGAGCCGGCTCTGCATGCGGCGCAGTGCGAGCCAGCCGGGCAGTGCCACAACGAGCAGCATCGCAGTCAGGAACACCGAGAGGGCGGCCGTGGGTCCGACCTCGCCGAGCTCCTGTCGGTTGAGCACGGCCACGGCGACGGTCTGGTTGTCGAACGAGTACAGCAAGCTGGACATGGTGACCTCGTGCAGCGCGCTGACGAACACGAGCACCGCTGCCGCCAGCAGCGCCGGCGCGAGCGACGGCAGCCAGATCGTTGCGACCGCGAACGTCGGTCGCGCCCCGCTTGCGCGCGCGGCCTGCAACTCGGCGGGCGGGAGGCGGTCGACGGCTCCGGACAGAGTTCGATGCGCGAGTGCCCAGAACTTCGCGAGGTAGGCCACGAAGATGAGGGTCAAGCCGCCGTCGAGCCAGCGTCCGTAAGCGATCAGCAGCACGACAGCGAGTGCCGAGCCGGGAATTGCGAAGGTCAGGATGGCGAGGGTACCGACGGCGCGCCCGGCGCGGCGCCGCTCGGCGGCGGCGAGCAGCGCACCCAACGCGGTGAGCGTGACAGCGGCCAGGGCGGCGAGCTGGACGCTGTTCCAGATCGCGTCGACGGTCGGGACGTCCAGTGCGGTCCGGAAGTTGTCCAAGGTCCAGTTCGACGGGG
>JALZAI010000035.1 GCA_030948475.1 Actinomycetota bacterium | reverse complement strand
GCGGACGACGAGCAGGGCGGACTTGTCGTCGCGCTCGAGATTCCATACGGCGGCGACGAATCCGTCGACCAGTAGCGTCCCGGGCAACACGCCGTTGGTGGACTGGATGGACTTGCGATGCTCGTCGGCGAAGACGTGGTTGCGGTCCGCGTGGGCGAGCAGCAGGTTGTCGAAGTCAGGCAGGAACCGGGGCGGCGCGGGTGTCGAGGTCTGCGGACGAGGCGCGCGTGGCAGGTCGAACAGCTCGCGTCCTTCCTCGTCGTGGAGCACCTTCAGCCGCGGACGCAGCCGAGCGAGGACCGCGGACAGGCCGGTGATCCGGCTCCACGCCACAACGTCTGCCGCGCTCGCCGGGCCGAACGCGGCGAGGTAGCGCAGGGCGACCGCGTCCCAGGACGGGTCGGAGTCCAAGTCGCGGCCGAGCCAGTGCTGCGCGGTCGCGAGCGTGGTCGCGCCGGAGCGGTCCCAGAGGCCGCGCGGCGGGATTTGTACCAGCGGCAGCACCGATCGCGCAGCGTGGGCGAGGTCGTGCGGGACGCGCTCGGGCCAGGTTTCAGCCAGAGCGGTCCCCAGCCGTGCCGGCGTCAGGGGTTGCTCGCGCAGGATGCGGGCCGCCTCGTCCGCGAGCTTGTCGAGGTCGAGGCCGTCGAGTGAGCGGCGCATCGCCGGCGTCGCAAGCTCGCGCATAACGGCTGGTTGCATAAGCGGACGCAGCCGCAACGCAGGGCGCGATTGCGGGCCCGCCCGTTCATCACCCGCGCCACCATGTGATGACGCTATCGACCCGCTCCGACACGCGACGACGCCGTCGACCTGCCCCTACGCGCGAGTGGCGCGGAGGGTCAGGCGCAGTGCTGGTCGGCTACTTCGAGGGCCTCGTCCAGGATCGCCAGCCCCTCGCGCAGCTCGGCCTCGGTGATCGTGCAGGGCGGGACGACGTGCGTGCGATTGAAGTGCGTGAACGGCCACAGTCCGCGCAGCTTGCACGCGCCCGCGAACTCGATCATCGGCGCCGCCGCGGCGCCGGAGGCATTGTAGGGCACCAGCGGCTCGCGGGTCTCGCGATCTTTCACCAGCTCGAGCGCCCAGAACACGCCGAGTCCGCGGACCTCGCCGACGGACGGGTGCCGGGCGGCGATCTTGGCCAGCTCCGGCCCTAGCACGTCCGTCCCGAGCGCCCGGGCGTGCTCGACGATGCCCTCCTCGCGGAAGATGTTGATCGAGGCAACGGCCGACGCGCACGCGAGCGGGTGTCCCGAGTAGGTCAGCCCGCCCGGGTAGACCCGATCGTCGAAGGTTGCGGCCACCGCGTCGTTGATGAGCACGCCGCCCAGCGGGACGTAACCCGAGTTCACCCCTTTGGCGAACGTGATCAGGTCCGGCGTGACGCTCCAGCGGTCGACGGCGAACCACTCGCCGCATCGGCCGAAGCCGGCCATCACCTCGTCCGCGATCATCAATATGCCGAACTCGTCGCAGATCTCGCGCACCCCGGCGAGGTAGCCGTCCGGCGGCACGAGGATGCCGTTCGTGCCGACAACGGTCTCGAGGATGATCGCGGCGATCGTGGCCGCTCCCTCGACCATCACCAGGTCGCGCAGGTGCGCGAGTGCCCGATGCGACTCCTCCTCCGGCGAGGACGAGTGGAACGGTGAGCGGTACGGGTACGGGCCCCAGTAGTGCACGATTCCCGGCAGTCCCGGCTCGGCGCCCCAGCGCCGTGGATCCCCGGTCATCGTGATCGCACCGGCCGTCGCGCCGTGATACGACCGGTACGCGGCGAGGATCTTGTGCTTGCCGGTGTGCAGCCGGGCCATGCGCAGCGCGTTTTCGGTGGCCTCCGCGCCGCTGTTGGTGAAGAACACCCGGTTCAGATCGCCGGGCGCGATCGAGGCGATCAGCCGGGCCGCCTCGCTGCGCGCGTCGTTGGCGAAGGCCGGCGAGATGGTCGTCATCCGGCCGGCATATTCCCTGATCGCGGCGACCAGCTTCGGGTGCTGGTAGCCGATGTTGACGTTGACCAGTTGCGACGAGAAGTCGAGATAGGTCGTGCCGGCGTAGTCGGTGAAGTGCGCGCCAAGCGCGGACTTCACCGGCAGCGGGTCGATCAGCCGCTGCGCCGACCACGAGTGGAACACATGTGCCTTGTCCAGCGCGGCGACCCTCGCGGAGTCGGTCGCGATGCCGTCCAACGGGTTGCTCATCGCGTCCTCGGGAAGCCGAGGTCGACCGCCGAGGTGGCCGGGTCGGGCCAGCGCGAGGTCACCACCTTGCCGCGGGTGTAGAAGTTCACGCCCTCGGGCCCGTACATATGGGTGTCGCCGAACAGCGAGTTCTTCCAACCGCCGAACGAGTAGTACGCGACCGGGACCGGGATCGGGACGTTGATGCCGACCATCCCGACCTCGACGTCGAACTGGAACTGGCGTGCCGCGCCGCCGTCGCGGGTGAAGATCGCGGTGCCGTTGGCGTAGGGGTTGTCGTTGATCAGGTGCAGCGCCGCGTCGTAAGTATCCGCTCGGACCACGCAGAGCACTGGGCCGAAGATCTCGTCGGTGTAGACGTCCATGTCCGCGGTGACCCGGTCGAGCAGCGTCGTCCCGAGGAAGAAGCCCTTGGACGGGACGTCCGCCTCGCGACCGTCGACCACCACCGACGCACCCGATGCCGCCCCGGACGCGATGTAGCCGGCCACCTTGTCCCGGTGCGCGCGGGTGATCAGCGGGCCCATCTCCGAGTCCGGATCCGCGCCGTCGCCGACCCGCAGCTTCGGCAGCCGCGCCGCGATCGCATCGACCAGCGCGTCCCCGGCATCACCGACCGCGACCGCGACCGAGATCGACATGCATCGTTCGCCGGCGGCACCGTACGCGGCGGACACCGCGGCGTCGGCCGCTAGATTCAGATCCGCGTCAGGCAGCACCAGCATGTGGTTCTTCGCGCCGCCGAGTGCCTGCACGCGCTTGCCGTGCGACGTGCCGGTTTCGTAGATGTAGCGTGCGATCGGCGTCGAACCGACGAAGCTGACCGCCTCGACGTCGTCGTGCGTGAGCAGCGCGTCCACGGCCTCCTTGTCGCCCTGGACGACGGAGAATACGCCGTCCGGCAGACCGGCCTGCTTCCAGAGCTGGGCCAGCAACAGGGACGCCGACGGGTCCTTCTCCGACGGCTTGAGGACGAACGCGTTGCCACACGCGATCGCGTTGGCGCACATCCACAACGGCACCATGACCGGGAAGTTGAACGGGGTGATGCCGGCGACGACACCGAGCGGCTGCCGGATCGAGTACACATCCACACCCGTCCCGGCCTGCTCGCTGAACCCGCCCTTCATCAGCTGCGGGACGCCGCAGGCGAACTCGACGTTCTCCAGTCCGCGCGCGATCTCGCCGTGCGCGTCCGAGAGCACCTTGCCGTGCTCGGACGTGATGATCTTGGCGAGTTCGTCGGCGGTGTCGTGCAGCAACTGCCGGAACGCGAACAGCACGGCCGATCGCCGGGACAGCGAGGCGGCCCGCCACTCGCGGGCGGCCGCCTTCGCCGACGCCACGGCGGCGTCGACCTCGACGGCCGACGCCAGCTGGACGTCGCCGGTCTGTAGGCCGGTGGCAGGGTTGAATACGGGAGCGGTGCGCCCGGATGTACCGGCGACAAGGTCGCCGTCGATCCAGTGCGAGATGCGTTCGGTCATCCTCCGAGCCTAGAATCCGACGCGGTACCGGACCAACCCGCCCCCCGGCCGCTGGGAGCTGCGATGGACGCCTCTGGCTCGGCCCAACAGGCCGCTCGAGCCGACGCCGCCCGCGAACTCGAAGCGGTGCGCCGGCGCCGGGCGGAGCTGCTCGGGTCGCTGAATGTCGTCGAGGAATCACTTGCGGCGGCCGCGATCGGGCGGGCCGTCGTGTGGGGGGAGCGGGTGCACGACTCGCTGAGCCAGCTCGCGCGGGAGTTCCGCGAGCACATCGAAGTCACCGAAGGCCCGGACGGGCTGCACCAGAGCATCCTGGCCGGTGACCTTCGGCTGGCGAATGCAGTGTGGGCCCTGACCACCGAGCACGGCGAGATCACCGCCGAGATCGCGGCGGCGCTCTCCGCGACGGCGGCGCCGGTGATCCCGACCGACGTCCAGAACGTGCGCGAGCAGGCCACCCGGCTGCTGGGACGGATCAGCCGGCACCGGCAGAAGGGCGCCGACCTCGTCTACGAGGCATTCGCCACCGACATCGGCGGCTACGGATAACAGCGCCGCGGTAGCTAAGACCTACTCGGCCAGCTCGGTTTCCAGGTCGGCGTCGCGCTCGTTTACCCGGTCGGGGTGCAGGAACACGAACCGCTTGTAGGACCAGAACCGGAAGATCGTGCCGAGCCCGATGGTGGCCAGGTTGACGAGAAACACCGTCGCACTGTCGTGTTTGTACTTCAGCGGGTACACGAACAGCGCGATGATTGCCTCGGAGCAGACGAGCACGATGAGGTTGATGGCGAAGAAGAAGGTGCCCTGACGCCCGATGCTGGTGCGGGCACGGTGCGAGAAGGACAGGTATCGGTTGCCGAAGTAGGCGAATGTCGTGGCCACGATCGTTGAGACGCACTTGGCCTTCAGCGCGCCGTGCGGTGAGAGGGCGGCAAAGATGCTGAGGTCGATGACGAGCGCGACGAGGCCGACCGTCCCGAACGCGGTGACCTCTTTGAGCAGAATGCGCCACGACTCGCGCACATGCCCGATCAACGATGTGCGCGGCGGGCTGGTTGTCATTTACCTCGCAGCTTACCTATCGGCCGCTCCGGCGAACCGGCAAGCTGGGCCGGCTCTCATCGCCTACTGTGAACGCTCGTGGATGCGCGCACCGGACTGCCTGTCGTCGGCATGGTCGGCGCGGGCCAGCTGGCCCGGATGACGCACCAGGCCGCCATCGCACTGGGCCAGTCGTTGCGGGTCCTCGCCGAGTCGGCCGAGGACGGCGCGGCCCTAGTCGCGGCGGACGTCGTCGTCGGCGACTACCGGTCCCTGGACGAGCTGCGCGACTTCGCCGTCGGCTGCGACGTGCTGACCTGGGACCACGAGCACGTCCGCAACGAACATGTCGTCGCACTCGCGGAATCGGGCGTTGCCGTGCGGCCCGGAGCGTCAGCCTTGCAGTACGCGCAGGACAAGGCCGCGATGCGCACCCGGCTTGCCGAGCTGGGGGTGCCGGGCCCGCGCTGGACCCTGCTCGCCGACGACCCGGTGCGCGAACTCACCGGGTTCGGGGACGAGGTCGGCTGGCCCCTCGTCCTCAAGGCGACACGCGGGGGCTACGACGGCAGGGGAGTCTGGGTCGTCGACCGCGCGGCGGACGCGGCGGAGCTGCTGGCGTCCGGAACGTCGCTGCTGGCCGAGGAGCGAGTCGCGATCACGCGGGAACTGGCCGCGGTCGTCGCGTGCTCGCCATGGGGGCAGGGGGCTGCCTGGCCGATCGTCGAGACGGTGCAGGCAGGTGGGATCTGCATTGAGGTGATCGCGCCCGCGCCGGACCTCGATGAGGAGCGCGCCGACCACGCGCAACAGCTCGCCTTGCGGATCGCGTCCGAGCTCGGTGTGACCGGTGTGCTCGCCGTCGAACTCTTCGAGACCACGGACGGACGGTTGCTGGTGAACGAGCTGGCGATGCGCCCGCACAACTCGGCGCACTGGACGATCGAGGGCGCTCGCACGTCACAGTTCGAGCAGCACCTGCGCGCGGTGCTCGACTATCCACTCGGCAGCACGTCGCTCACCGCGCCGGTGGCCGTCATGGCGAACCTGCTGGGCGGTCCGGACGACGTCACGCCCAAGGGCATCGACGAGCGCGTGCACCACTGCATGGCGAGGTGGCCGGACGTCAAGATTCACCTGTACGGCAAGGGATTCCGTCCCGGGCGCAAGGTCGGTCACGTGACCGCGCTCGGCGACGACCTGGCCGAGGTACGCGAACGGGCACGTGCGGCCGCCGACTATCTCGCGAACGGGGACGCGCGTGGCTGACCCGCTGGTCGGCGTGGTCATGGGCAGCGATTCGGACTGGACGGTGCTGTCCGCGGCGGCGGCGGTGCTTCGCGAGTTCGATGTGCCGCACGAGTCGCGGGTCGTCTCGGCGCACCGCACCCCGCTCGACATGGCGCTGTACGCGCAACGCGCGGCTGCCCGGGGGCTGAAGGTGATCATCGCCGGAGCCGGGGGAGCGGCCCACCTGCCGGGCATGCTCGCCGCGCTCACCACCCTGCCAGTGATCGGCGTGCCCGTCGCGCTCAAGCACCTCAACGGGGTGGACTCGCTGCTGTCGATCGTGCAGATGCCCGCCGGCGTCCCCGTCGCTACCGTGTCGATCGACGGAGCGCGCAACGCCGGGCTGCTTGCGGTACGCATCCTGGCAACGTCCGATACCGCGTTGTCCGAACGGATGGCGGATTTTCAACATGAGCTCGCTGAGACCGCCCGCGCGAATGACGCGGCACTGCAGGAGCACATTGAGTGATCCGTACGCTGACTGAATGGCCCCCGGTGCAGTTCGGAATGCACTGAGGACGCTGCGCTCGCCGTGGGTGATCGCCGCTGTGGTCGTAGTGGTCGCGATCGCGACGCTCGCCGTCGTGCTCAGCGCGACCAACTCGACAGCGACGGTCACCACCAGCTCGCGGTTCATCGCGGGCACGCCCGAGGGCAGGACGCCGGTTCGCCTGGACACCACGCTCTACGTCCCGGACACCACGCCCGCGCCGGCGGTGCTGCTGGCGCACGGATTCGGCGGCGACAAGCAGTCCGTCTCGGGGGAGGCCACCACGCTGGCCGAGCACGGCTATCTCGTGCTGACCTACACCGCGCGGGGATTCGGCCGCTCCGGCGGGAAGATCCACCTCGACGCGCCGGCCTACGAGGTGCACGACGCGAGCCTGCTGGTCAGCTATCTCGCCGCGCGAAGCGACGTCAAGTCGAAGAACGGCAAGCCACAGATCGGCGTGGCCGGCGGCTCGTACGGCGGCGGTCTCGCGCTGCTGCTCGCCGGCACCGACAAGCGGATCAGCGCAGTCGCTGCGGACATCACCTGGAACGACCTGTCCCAGGCACTGTTCCCGAACGCCGCCGGAACCGTCGCGGGGGTATTCAAGAAGCTGTGGGTCGGGACGCTGTTCGGGTCGGCGTTCGGCAACGGCGGCACGAAGTCGTGCGGCCGGTTCGCGCCCGACGCCTGTGCCGCGTACCAGAGCTCGGTGAAGACCGGGCTGCCCACGCCGGCGCTGCAGCGGCTGCTGCGGCAGGCGAGTCCGGCGACCGTCCTTAGCAAGATCACCGCGCCGACGCTGCTCAGCCAGGGCGAGGAGGACTCGCTGTTCCCGCTCAGCCAGGCCGACGCCAACGCGCGCGGCATCGCCGCCACCGGCACGCCGGTGCGCGTGGTCTGGCGCGCCGGCGGTCACGACAACTCTGCCGCCGGCGGCAGCACCCTCACGTCCGCCGTCCTCGACTGGTTCGGCAAGGCGTTCGGCGGCGGGATCAGCGGGACCCAGCCGTTCCAGCTCGCCCAGCTCAACGGCTCGGTATCGGCCGCGAGCGGCGAGATCACCCAGCAGAGCCTGCAGTCGCCCGGCTATCCCGGCATCGGCGCTACGGTGCCGGACACCCGCCCGATCGGGGTCAGCGGCCGGGCGCAACGGGTTTCGGCCCCGGCCGGCGGCACACCCTCCGCGATCTCGTCCATCCCGGGCCTGTCCGGCGTTCTCTCCCAGTTCGGTCGGTTCACCCGCATCCTGAGCGGCTTCTCGGTGGTGCCTGAGCAGACCGCGACGTTCCTCTCGCCGACGATGAACCGCAGCGTCGTCATCGCCGGCTCGTCCACCGTGGGGATCACGGTCACGTCCGACACGTCTGGCAGCGTCACCCTGTTTGCCGCGCTGCGGGACGCGTCCGGATCGCCGTTCCCGCTTGCCGGCACGGAGCTGCCCGCCCAGCTCGTCGCGCCGCTGCGCCTGGCCGGGATGCAGGCCGGCGTCCCGCGCACCGTCACCGTCCAGCTGCCCGGCATCGTCCGGACCATCCCGTCCGGCCATCGTCTCGTCCTGACCGTGGCGACGACCGACTTCTCGTATCAGCTGCCGCAGAATGCCCGCACCTACACGATCGCGCTCGCCGGTTCGGGTGTGCTCACCGTCCCAGTGACGAGCGGTGCCATGGCGCTCAAGACCGGTCAGCAACCTGGCGTGTGGTTGCTCGTCGGCGTGCTCGCCTGCCTGCTCGCAATTGCCGTCGTCGCCCTCGAGATCAAGCGACGCCGCCGAGTACTGCGGCCCGCGCCGGAACTCGCCGAGGTGCCGATCAGCATCGACGGCCTGGTCAAGGAGTACTCCGGCGGCTACCGGGCCGTCGCCGACGTCAGCTTCCGCGTCGAGGCCGGCCAGGTGGTCGGCCTGCTGGGCCCGAACGGTGCCGGCAAGACCACCGTGCTGCGCGTGCTGGTCGGACTGATCACGCCGACGTCAGGCACCCTGCACGTGTTCGGCGATCCGGTGTATCCGGGTGCACCGGTCCTGGCGCGCCTGGGTGCGTTCATCGAAGGTCCCGGATTCCTGCCGCACCTGAGCGGACGCGACAACCTGCGCCTGTACTGGGAGGCCACCGGCCGTCCAGCCGAGCAGGCCGACTTCGAGACGGCACTGGACATCGCCGGGCTGGGCCCGTCGATCGAGCGGCGGGTACGGACCTACAGCCACGGCATGACGCAGCGGCTCGGCATCGCCCAGGCCATGCTCGGACTACCCGAGGTACTCGTCCTGGACGAACCGACGAACGGCCTCGATCCGCCGCAGATCGCCGAGATGCGGGAGGTGCTGCGGCGCTACGCGGAGACCGGGCGGACCGTGGTCGTGTCCAGCCACCTGCTGGCTGAGGTCGAGCAGACCTGCACCCACGTCGTGGTGCTGCACAAGGGCAAGCTGGTCGCCGCGGGTTCGGTCGTCGACATCGCCGGCGCCGGGGGAGTGCAGCTCGCGGTGTCGGATCCGGCTCGCGCCGCAGAGGTGTTGATGGCCGCCGGCATCGACGCCGAGATGGTGCCGGCGCGACGCGCACTCGAAGACGTGTTCCTGGGTCTAGTGGGGAGCGACGAATGAGCCAACCCCACGAAAACGCTCCGCTGGCGCTACGCGTTTACGCGAGGATCCCGGCATGAGCGATCCCGAGAAGGTCGCGCCGACCCGGCGCGGGGTACACGAGCGGCTGGCACTGCTCGGGCCGGGCCAGCCGCCCGCGTTCAACCCCCGCCGCACACTGCGCCTGAAGGTCGAGTTCACCCGCCAGCTCAAGCGCCGGCGTACCCAGCTGGCTTTCGGATTCCTGCTGATCCTGCCGATCATCATCGCGCTCGCCTTCCAGCTCGGCGGCCCGGACAACAACCCCAACACGGGTGAACTGGTCGGGCTGGCTACCGCGGGCGCTGCGAACTTCGCCCTGTTCACCGAATTCGCGTCGGTGGGCTTCCTGCTCGTCGTCATCGTCTCGCTGTTCTGCGGCGACACCGTCGCGAGCGAGGCCAACTGGTCGTCGCTGCGCTACCTGCTGGCGCAACCGGTGCCGCGCGCCCGCCTGCTGCGGCAGAAGCTCATCGTCGCCGGCGTACTGAGCCTGGCGGCCAACATCGTGCTGCCGATCTGGGCCTTCGTGGTCGGTGGCCTGTTCTTCGGCTTCGGTCCGGCCCGCTCGCCGCTCGGCGACACCTTCGACACGTCCGAATCGCTGTGGCGGTTGCTGGTGATCATCGGGTACGTGTCCGGGCAGCTGCTGGTCGTCGCGTCGCTAGCGTTCCTGCTCAGCGTGTCCGTCGACAACCCGCTCGGCGCGGTCGGGGGCGCGGTACTGCTGGTCGTGGTGTCCAGCATCATCGACCAGATCACCGCGCTCGGGACGTTCCGGCACTACCTGCCCACGCACTGGGACTACTCGTGGGTAGACACGCTGAGTGCGCCGATCCGATGGGACGACATGATGCGTGGGACTGGACTGGCGCTGGTCTACACGGCCGTCTTCCTCACGCTGGCCTGGCTACGTTTCGACCGCAAGGACATCACCAGCTGATGTTCGAGGGTTGGTGGCGCGTCGCGCCGCAACTCGCGGGGGCCGGCTA
The DNA here is from genome assembly GCA_030948475.1 of Actinomycetota bacterium. Lineage (GTDB taxonomy): Bacteria > Actinomycetota > Actinomycetes > Mycobacteriales > Jatrophihabitantaceae > JALZAI01. The sequence continues at coordinate 21,021 of JALZAI010000035.1, read as the reverse complement.
CACCGTTGTGTCGCCCGACCTTTGCGGCTCGTCCAAGCTGCCGAGCGCCGCTGATCACAGTCCGTACTCGAAGCGGGCCATGGCCGGTGACATCGTCTCGTGGGCCGGCCCGCTCGGGCACGCGCGCTTCGCGGTGGTCGACCACGACCGCGTCAGCTACGTTGCGACGCGCATCGCACTCGACGTGCCGGGCGCGGTGACGCACCTGGCGGTCCTAGACAGCATGCCGATCGGCGAGGCGTTGGCCCGCACGGACGCGCGCTTCGCCGCCGCTTGGCGGCACTGGTTCTGCTTCGCCCAGCCCGAGCGCCCTGGTCGACCCCTCCACTACCGTGCCGGCCTCGGTGTCGATCGGGCGGCCGACAATGCAGACCAGGCAGCCGGGCGCCGGATCGGCTGCCCGACGTCGGTGCTGTGGGCGGCTGACCTGCACGGCGGGCCGATCGAGTCCGGGCACCACATCGCGGAAGACGCGTCTGAGCAGCTGGTAGCCGACCTCACGAACCTGTTTCGATGACCGTCCCGGTCGGCGCTCGACGGGTGACGGTCGCGGGGACGCGCCTACCCGGCTGGCTGGCCGGATTCGCCGAACGGCACGGCTCGCCTGCGGTCGCCGGCGATTCGTCTGTCGTCACCCTCGTTGGTCCGGACGGGGCGCGGGCCTGGATCGAGGTGCCCTTCCCCCCATTAGTCGGGCCGCCGTTGTCCGCCTCCCTGGTCGAGCACGTCTCGGTCGTTCGGCGGGTGGGCGTGCTGCTGGTCCGGCGCGGCGGCTACGCGGCCGGGGTGTTCGTAGGTGTCTCGCTCGTAGCCTCCAAGGTCGGTTCGTCCTACGTGCAGGGCACGACCAAGGCGGGCGGTTGGTCGCAGCAGCGTTACGCGCGGCGCCGGGCCAACCAGGCGACAGCGGCGTTCGCTCATGCGGCGGACGGGGCTGCTGGCGTACTCGGTTCGGCCCAACTCGAGGCGCTCGTGCTGGGTGGGGACAGAGCCGCGGTACAGGCCGTGCTGGCCGACCGCCGACTGGCGCACCTGGCCGAGCTCGTCACCGGGCCCTGGCTGGCGGTGAAGGATCCGCGGCTGCGCGTGCTGCAGGCGACTCCGGAGCAGTTCCTCGCCGTCCGCATTTCCCTGGACCCCTGACCGGTCGATTGACGCCTCGCCCCGATCGATCCGTCACTCACCCCACGGATCGTCCGGTCAGGGGCGACCGAGGGCCCGGTAGATCCATCCGGCGTCGCGCCACCGCTGCGGATCGAGGACGTTGCGCCCGTCGACGATTCGCCGGTGCGCGACGAGCCGGCCCACCTCCTGCGGACGCATCGACTTGAACTCCTGCCACTCGGTCAGCAGCAAGACGAGGTCCGCACCCCGCAGCGCCTCGGCCATCGAGTCCGCGTATCCGAGCTGCGGGTACTCGCGGCGCGCGTTGTCCAGGGCCTGCGGGTCATATACCACCACCGATCCGCCCCGGCGTTCGATCGCGGCAGCCACCTCGATGGCCGGGGACTCGCGGATGTCGTCCGAGTTGGGCTTGAACGCGGCACCCAGCACCGCCACCCGCGCGCCGACCCACGATCCTTCGAGCAGCTCACCGCCGAGATCGACCGTGCGGGCCCGCCGGCGCAGGTTGATCGCATCCACCTGGTGCAGGAACGACACGGCCTGGTCGACGCCAAGCTCGCTTGCGCGCGCGATGAAAGCCCGGATGTCCTTGGGCAGGCAGCCGCCACCGAAGCCGAGCCCCGCGTTGAGGAAGCTGCGTCCGATGCGTGCGTCGTAGCCGATCGCTTCGGCCAGCGTCGTGACGTCCCCGCCGGTCGTCTCGCACACCTCGGCCATCGCGTTGATGAACGAGATCTTCGTCGCGAGGAATGAGTTGGCGGCCACCTTCACCAGCTCCGCGGTCGCGAAGTTGGTGATCACGACCGGGCAACCCGCATCGATCGCCGACCGGTAAACCGCGCGCAGCTGCGACTCGGCCCAGGCCGAGGCCACCCCGAACACCAGCCGGTCCGGGCGCAGCGTGTCCTGTACCGCGAACCCCTCACGCAGGAACTCGGGGTTCCAGCCGAGCTCGACATCCTTGCACGGCGCCTCGGCGGCAAGCAGGCGTTGCATCCGCTCGGCGGTCCCCGCCGGGACAGTCGACTTGCCGACGACCAGGGCCTTTCGATCGAGGTGGGGCGCGAGCGCGGAGAACGCCGCGTCGACGTAGCGCAGGTCCGCTGCCATCTCGCCCTCGCGCTGCGGCGTGCCCACGCACACGAAGTGGACGTCGGCGAATTCGGCCGTTTCCTGATAGGACGTGGTGAAGTGCAGATGGCCGCCGTCCAGGTGCTTGGCGAGCAGTTCGGGCAGCTCCGGTTCGAAGAAGGGGACGGTTCCCAAGCGCAACTTGTCGATCTTCGATTGATCGACATCGAGGCCGATCACGTCGAAGCCGAGTTCCACCATGCAGATCGCGTGGGTTGCTCCGAGGTAGCCCGTCCCGATCACGGAGAGCCTCGGGCGATCACTCACCGGCTGAGCGTAGCGGGGGCGGTCGTCTCCTACGTTCGGGCGCGGTCTGGTACGCATTGCACTATGGGCGACGATTCTCGCGCTGATGAGCTGGTGACCGGCGAGCGGCTGAACCCGCTTCGCGCGCGACCGGCTTGGCAGGCGCTGGCCACGCACTACGACGAGATCCGCGGCCGGCACCTGCGGGACCTTTTCGCCGACGACCCGGGGCGTGGCGAGCGGCTGTCCGTCGAGGCCGAGGGGATATATCTCGACTACTCCAAGAACCGCATCACCGACGACTCGCTGCGCCTGCTGCTTGAGCTGGCTGAGCAATCCGGACTGCGCGGGCACATCGACGACATGTTCGCCGGCAGCAAGATCAATGTCACCGAGGACCGCGCCGTCCTGCACGTGGCGCTGCGTGCCCCGAGGGGTGAGCGGATCCAGGTCGACGGGGTTGACGTCGTCCCCGCGGTGCACGAGGTGCTGGCCCGGATGAGCGAGTTCGCTGAGAAGATCCGCGCGGGACGCTGGCGCGGGCACACCGGCAAACCGATCACCAGCATCGTCAACATCGGCATCGGCGGCTCGGACCTCGGACCGGTGATGGCCTACGAGGCGCTGCGACACTTCAGCGCGCGCGAGCTGAGCTTCCGCTTCGTCTCCAACGTCGATGGCACCGACTTCGCCGAAGCCACCCGCGACCTCGACCCGGCGCAGACCTTGTTCATTGTCTCGTCCAAGACCTTCACCACGCTCGAGACGATGACCAACGCGGACACGGCCCGTGCCTGGATTCTGGACGCGCTCGAGGACGAGTCGGCGATCGCGAAGCACTTCGTCGCCGTGTCGACGAACAGCGAGGCGGTCGAGGACTTCGGCATCGACGTTATGAATATGTTCGGGTTCTGGGACTGGGTCGGCGGGCGCTATTCGATGGACTCGGCCATTGGCCTGTCGACGATGATCGCCGTCGGCCCCGAGCAGTTCCGCGAGCTGCTCGACGGCTTCCACGCGATGGACGAGCACTTTCGCAGCACGCCGTTCGCGGCGAACCTGCCGGTGCTGCTGGGGCTGCTCACGGTTTGGTACGCCGACTTCTTCGACGCGCAGACCCAGGCCGTTTTGCCCTACGACCAGTATCTCAAGCGGTTCCCGGCCTACCTGCAGCAGTTGACGATGGAATCCAACGGCAAGTACGTCACGCTGGACGGCGCGCGGGTCGACTACGCGACCGGTCCGGTGTACTGGGGCGAGCCCGGGACGAACGGGCAGCACAGCTTCTACCAGCTGATCCACCAGGGCACCGAGCTCATCCCGGCCGACTTCATCGGCTTCACCCACTCGCTCAACCCGGTCGGTGAACACCACGACATCTTGACCGCGAACGTCTTCGCGCAGAGCGAGGCGCTCGCGTTCGGCAAGACCGAGGAGCAGGTGGCGGCCGAGGGCACCGAGCGCTGGCTCGTGCCGCACCGGGTGTTCGACGGCAACCGTCCGTCCAACACGCTGCTGCTCGAGCGGCTGACGCCCCGCGCCCTGGGAACGTTGGTCGCGCTCTACGAGCACAGCGTCTTCGTGCAGGGGACGATCTGGACGATCAACTCCTTCGACCAATGGGGCGTCGAGCTGGGCAAGGTGCTGGCCAAGAAGGTGGCCGCCGAACTGTCTACGTCCGACGATCCTGAACTCGCCCACGACAGCTCCACCAACGCACTCATCCGGCGATACCGCGCCGCGCGTCGAGAGGACTAAAACAGTGCAACTCGGAATGATCGGACTGGGCCGGATGGGTGCCAACATCCTGCGCCGGGTGATGCGTGACGGGCACACGGGGGTCGCCTTCGACACCAACGCCGACAGCGTCGCCCAGCTGGAGAAGGAGGGCGCTACCGGGACGACCAAACTTGCCGACTTCGTTGCGGCGCTGGAAAAGCCGCGTGTCGCCTGGGTGATGATCCCGTCCGGCATCACCGGAAAGGTCGTCGACGAGCTCGCCGAGCTCCTCGAGGACGGCGACATCATCATCGATGGTGGGAACTCCAACTACCGCGAGGACATCGACCGCGCGGCGGCCCTCAAGCCGAAGGGCATCCACTACGTCGATGTCGGGACGAGCGGTGGCGTGTGGGGACTCGATCGGGGGTTCTGCCTGATGATCGGCGGGGAGGACGGCATCGTCGCGCATCTGGATCCGCTGTTCGCGTCGATCGCGCCGGGCGTCGGTGACGTGGGGCGCACCCCCGGCCGCAAGGACGATCCCGCGCCGGAGGAGCAAGGCTACCTGCACTGCGGGCCCAACGGGGCGGGGCACTTCGTGAAGATGGTCCACAACGGCATCGAGTACGGGATCATGGCCGCCTACGCCGAGGGCCTGAACGTGCTGCACCACGCCGACGCCGGGATCACCGAGCACGAGCATTCCGCCGAGGAGACCCCGCTCGACCAGCCGCGGTACTACCAGTACCAGCTGGACGTCTCGAAGGTCACCGAGGTATGGCGCCGCGGGTCGGTGATCGCGTCGTGGCTGCTCGACCTGACAGCGGGCGCGCTGCTCGGGGACCCAGGTCTGGACACCGTCGCGGGACGGGTGTCCGACTCGGGCGAGGGCCGCTGGACGATCAAGGCGGCTATCGACGAGGGCGTCCCCGTGCCCGTCCTCTCGGCGGCGCTATTCGCCCGGTTCAGCAGCCGCGGCGAAGCCGTGTACGCGTCCAAGCTGCTCTCCGCGATGCGCAAGGCGTTCGGCGGCCACACCGAGCTCCCCGCCGGCGAGTAGCTTTTACGCCTCGTACTCGACGGCTTGCTCTCCGACCCATTCGGTGTGGAACGTCCCGTCCCGATCGACGCGGCGGTAGGTGTGCGCGCCGAAGTTGTCCCGCAGGCCCTGGATCAGCGCAGCCGGCAGGCGCGAGCGGCGCAGCCCGTCGTAGTAGGCGAGCGATGACGAGAACGCCGGTGTGGGGATGCCCGCCAGGGCCGCCGCGGAGACCACCCGCCGCCACGAGTCCACGCCATCGGACACCGCCGTTGCGAAATACGGTGCCACGAGCAGCGACGGCAACGCGGGATCGGAGTCGAAGGCCTCGCGAATGCGGTCCAGGAAGCGGGCCCGGATGATGCAGCCGCCGCGCCAGATCGTGGCCATCGCGGCGCGATCGACGTTCCACCCGTACTCGGCCGATCCCGCGGCGATGTGATCGAAGCCCTGCGCGTACGCCACCACCTTCGACGCGTACAGCGCGCGCCGGACGTCCTCGACGAACTCCTCCCGGGAGGACACCGACAGCGGGCCGATGTCGGTGCCGAACGCGCGCTGCGCCGGCCCGCGCTGCTCCACGTGGCCGGACAGCGCTCGGGCGAAGGTCGCCTCGGCGATGCCGGTGATCGGGACGCCGAGGTCGAGCGCACTCTGCACGGTCCATCGCCCGGTGCCTTTTTGCTCGGCCTGGTCGAGGACGATGTCGACGAACGGTGCTCCGGTCGCCGCGTCCACGTGGGACAGCACGTCCGCGGTGATCTCGATCAGGAACGACTCGAGATCGCCGGAGTTCCAGTCGCGGAAGATCGACCCGATCTCGGCGGGCGTTGCCGAAAGCCCGGCTCGCAGCAGGTCGTACGCCTCCGCGATCAGCTGCATGTCGGCGTACTCGATGCCGTTGTGCACCATCTTCACGAAGTGCCCGGCACCGTCCGGCCCGACGTGCACGCAGCACGGCGTCCCGTCGACGACGGCCGCGATCGATTCGAGGATCGGCCCCAACGTCTCGTAGGACTGCGCTGAACCGCCGGGCATGATCGACGGCCCGTTCAGCGCCCCTGCCTCGCCGCCGGACACCCCGCAGCCGACGAAGTGGAGCCCGTTCGAGCGCAGGGCGGCCTCGCGGCGGCGGGTGTCGACGTAGTGCGCATTGCCGCAGTCGATGAGGATGTCGCCGTCGTCCAGCAACGGGGTGAGTTCGTCGATCACTGCGTCGGTCGGCGCGCCGGCCTTGACCATGACGATGATCGCGCGCGGACGTTCCAGCGACGCGACAAAGCCCTCGAGGGAGTCGGACGCGACGAACGTCCCCTCGTCACCATGCTGCTCGACCAGCGCGTCGGTCCGGGCGGTCGTGCGATTGTGCAGCGCCACCGTGTGCCCGTGCCGGGCCAGGTTGCGCGCCAGGCTGCGGCCCATGACCGCAAGCCCGGTCACGCCGATCTGTGCCGTCGCCATCGCCGTCCTCCCGCTCGTCCTGCCAACATACCGACGACTGATCCACAGTCGGCGCCGCCTACGGTGAACTGATGACCCAGCTCACCGCCAGCGTGGCCATCACCGGAGCCCGGATCGTCCCTGTTGACGGGGACCCGATCGATGCGGGCACCGTCCTCGTCACGGACGGCAAGATCGCCGCGGTGGGGCCGGACGTGCGCGTCCCGGACGGCGTCTTCACGATCGACGCGAGTGGACGGTGGGTGCTTCCCGGATTCGTGGACGCGCACGCGCACCTCGGCGTCTCCGAGGAGGGCGAGGGACGCGCCGGCAGCGACACCAACGAGATGACCGACCCCAACGGCGCACGCATGCGAGCGTTGGACGCGATCAACCCGGTCGAGCTGGGATTTCGCGACGCACTCTCGGGCGGGGTGACCGCGGTCGTCGTCAAGCCCGGCAGCGGCAACCCCATCGGCGGCCAGACGGTCGCGATCAAGACGTGGGGACGCATCGTCGACGAAATGGTGATCAAGTCACCGGTGAGCGTGAAGAGTGCGCTCGGCGAGAACCCGAAGCGGGTGTACGGCGAGAAGAAGCAGCTGCCGTCGACGCGGCAGGGTGTTGCTGCCGTCATCCGGGACGCGCTCACGAAAGCCCAGGACTACAAGGCGAAACGCGATCGGGCAACCGAGAAGGGCGAGCCGTTCGACCGGGACAACACCTGCGAGGTGCTGGTCCGTGTCCTCGACGGTGAGCTGCCGTGGAGCCAGCACACGCACCGCGCCGACGACATCGCGACGGCCATCCGGCTCGCCGACGAGTTCGGTTACCGGTTGATCGTCAACCATGCCACCGAGGGCTTCCTGCTCGCCGACGTGCTGGCCGAACGCGAAATTCCGTGCATCGTGGGTCCGTTGTTCACGACGCGCTCCAAGGTGGAACTGCGCGAGCGCACCCTGACCAACCCGGGCCTGCTTGCCAATGCCGGCGTTTTGGTAGCACTTACCACCGACCACCCGGTGGTGCCGATCAACTTCCTGGTCCACCAGGCGACGTTCGCGGTGAAGGACGGGATGAGCCGCGCGGACGCACTGCGGGCGATCACGATCAACCCGGCCCGGATGATGGGTCTGGACGGCCGCGTCGGCGCGCTCACGCCCGGCCTAGACGGCGACGTGGTGATCTGGGACGGCGATCCACTGGACGTGATGAGCCGCGCCGTGCAGGTCTTCGTCGCCGGCGTCTCGGTCTACGAGTGGCGCGACGGGGCCGCCAGCACGAGGACGCCGTACCGCTGAGGCGGGTTACTGATACTGCTGTGGATACTGCGGGAACTCGTACCTCGGCTTGCGGAAGTAGTCGTTGCTGGGTTTCAGCGCCAACAGGATGATCAGCACGATGTCGAGGATGCCGCCGATTGCGCCGAGTGCGCGACTGAATGCGGGGGTCGAACCAGCGAGCGTGCCGAGCAGGCCCAGCACGCCGAGGCCGGCGATGACCCAGGTGACGATGCGGGCCCAGTTCTTGCCCTTGCGCACCTGCAGCGCGAGTAGCACATAGAGCACCAAGAACACCGCGCCCACCACTACGGCGATCGTGGTCGCGGTGTTGAGCAGGCTGTCCAGCCGCACCGAATCGGCACTCGGATTGTCCTTCTTGATCTGGTCGCGAATCTGGTTCCGCAGCGCAAACTCGGTGATCAAACCGATCAGCGAAATCGCCGCTCCCACGAACATCAGCCGTACTGCGTTGACGACCGTCGGGGGCGGCGCGCCCCTCGCCGGTGCCCGTCCTGGCGGCGGCCCCGACGGCATCGGTTGGTAGTTGGTCATGTCATCCCTCCAGCTGCAGGCCGGGGTAGAGCGGGTGCGCGTCGAGCAGTTCGGACGCCGCTGAATGGGCCTTGTCCGCGACGCCGTCCCCGATCTGGTACTTGGCCTTCGACGGCGCGCCCGATGCCGCGGCGGTCGGCGTGCTCGCCGAGAGCACGTCCACGATCAGTTCGGCGACCCGGTCGAACTCGGCCGGACCGAAGCCGCGGGACGTGAGCGCCGGTGTTCCGATCCGGACGCCCGAGGTGTACCACGCACCGTTGGGATCGCGTGGGATGGCGTTGCGGTTGGTGACGATGCCCGCGTCGAGCAGCGCCGACTCGGCCTGACGTCCGGTGAGGCCGAACGACGAGACGTCGATGAGGACGAGATGGTTCTCGGTACCGCCGGTAACCAGTCGCGCGCGCCGCCGCGAGAGCCCGTCGGCCAGCGCGACCGCGTTGTCGGCGACCGCGCGCGCGTAGGTCTGGAAGGCCGGCTGCCGTGCCTCGGCGAGCGCGACCGCCTTGGCGGCCATGATGTTGCCGAGCGGGCCGCCCAGCACCATCGGACAGCCGCGGTCGACGGCATCGGCGTACTCCGGCTGGCACAGCACCAAGCCGCCGCGCGGTCCCCGCAGCGACTTGTGCGTCGTCGTCGTGGTCACATGAGCGTGCGGCACCGGGTCGAAGTCGCCGGTGAATACCTTGCCAGCGACGAGGCCGGCGAAATGCGCCATGTCAACCATGAGGGTCGCATCGATCTCGTCGGCGATCTCGCGCATCGTCGCGAAGTTGATCTTACGTGGATACGCGCTGTAGCCGGCGATCAGCACCAGCGGGCGGAATTCGCGGGCCCGCTCGCGTACCGAGGTGTAGTCCAGCAGTCCGGTCTCCGGATCGGTCCCATAGGAGGACTGGTGGAACATCTTGCCGCTGATGTTGGGACGGAATCCGTGCGTGAGGTGCCCGCCCGCGTCCAGCGACATGCCCAGCGCGCGCTGGTCACCGAGCGCCTTGCGCAGCTGCTGCCAGTCGTCCTCGGACAGGTCGTTGACGTGCTTCGCGCCGGCTTCGGCCAGCGCCGGTGATTCGATGCGCTGGGCCAGGATCGCCCAGAACGCGACCAGGTTCGCATCGATTCCCGAATGCGGCTGGACGTAGGCGTGCGGCGCACCGAACAGGGCCTTGGCGTGCTCGGCTGCGGTCTGCTCGACGGTGTCGATGTTCTGGCAGCCCGCGTAGAAGCGGTGCCCGATGGTGCCCTCGGCGTACTTGTCCGACAGCCACGTCCCCATCGTCAGGAGCACCGCGGGGGAGGCGTAGTTCTCGCTGGCGATGAGCTTGAGGGACGCGCGCTGATCGGCAAGTTCGCTGCGGATCGCGCCGGCGATGGTCGGCTCGACCGCTTCGATCACCTGGAGCGCGCTGCGGTATGCGGCCGATGCGGCAGCAGCATCGAAGGGCAGGGCGGCAGTTTCGACAGACATCGGGCGCGTCTCCTCACGCGGCGGCGGGTTGCAGTCACCCTACGGCGCGACGAGCGCTGCGATCCACATCCGAGCGAGCAGGTCGGCGTAGTGCTCGTCGCTCCAGCCGCGTTCCTGCACGAGGCGGTGCCAGAGCAGGCCGTCGGTGGTGGACCAGATCAGATCCAGGCAGTCCTGCTCGCTCACGGCAAGCTGGCCCGTCGCGGCAGCTTCGTGCGCCATCACCGCCATGCCGGCCCGGCGTTGCCGATCGACCTCGGCGAGCATCTCGGCGGCGGCCGGTTCGCTGCCGGACGCGCCGCGCAGGGCCAGCAGGAACGGCGCGAAGCGGCGCGCCGCGGCGGTGGACATCCGAGCGTGCAGTACGAACCGCTTGCGGAGATCCGGCTCGGCGCGGATCGCCTTGATCTCGGGACGTTCGTGGAACACGACCTGCTCGTCGTCCCCGCCGATCGTGATGTCCCAAACCCGGTGCAGCAGGGTGGCCTTGGTCTTGAAGGTGCTGTAGATCGACTCGGCGGACACCCCAGCCGCGCGGGCGATATCGGCGACCGTGGTACGCCCGTAGCCCTGCGCCACGAACAGGTCGTGCGCTGCTCGGACGATACGCAGCTGAGCTTCGCGGGCCTGTTCGCGGCGCCCCGACGAGTCGTAGGACCGCTTGACATCGCTCGTCACTTCCGGTACACCTTCACTGTATTCAACACAGTCCTACTGTATCGGAGTTGAGATCATGACACAGATTGCTTCGCTCGACTGGTCGTCCGTCGCCGCCGAATGGGACGCGCATCGGGCGCACGTGGAGACCCTCAAGGCCTCGCTCACCGAAGCCCTGGTGGCCGGGCTCGACCTCGCGCCCGGCGACCGGGTACTCGAACTCGGTGCCGGCACCGGTGACCTCGCCGCGCGGTTGGCAGCGGCCATCCCGCCCGGCGGCACGCTGATCGCCAGCGACGTCGCACCGGGCATGGTGGAGCTGATCCGGGCGCGGGTGGCGGCCTTGCCCGGCGTCGAGGTCGCACAGGTGGACGCCTGCGACATCGGGCTGCCGGACGGATCGGTGGACGCGCTCGTGTTCCGGATGGGCCTGATGCTGGTGCCCGATCCCACCATTGCGCTCACCGAGTTCCACCGGGTGCTGACACCCGGCGGCCGGCTTGCCGTCGCCGTCTGGGACGCGCCGCAGCACAACCCGTGGCTGACGTCGGTAGGCATGGCCGCCATGATGCACGGCCTGCTCCAGGGCCCGCCGCCGACTGCGCCGGGCGGGCCGTTCTCGCTTGCCGATCCGGCCGCGCTCGAGAGCATGCTCGTGGATGCCGGCTTCACCGACGTCACCGTGCGGGCCTTCGACTCGGTTGCCCAGTTCGCCGACGCCGACGCCTACGTCGACACCGCTGGTTCGCTTGCACCGCCTCTTGCGAACGCGATCCGCGGGGCGTCGGACGAGGCCAGGGTGGCGCTGCGGTCCACGGTGGACGGCTTGATCGCACGGTACCGGACAAACGCCGGTCTGCGAATGCCGGCGCGGTCATTGCTCTGCCGCGCCCGGCGGGGTTAATAGGTCGTCCTAGTATCGAAGTTATGGGTGTCGGCAATCCTGACTTCGACCAGTACCAGCTCTCCGACGAGCAGCGCATGCTCCGGCAGGCCGTCCGCGAGCTCGCCGAGGACAAGATCGCGCCGCGCGCGGCGGAGATCGACGAGACGAGCGAGTTCCCCTACGACGTGCTCTCGACCCTGGTGCGTGCCGGGTTCCACGCGGTCCACATCCCCGAGGAGTACGGCGGCGCCGGGGCTGACGCGATCTCGGCATGCATCGTGGTCGAGGAGGTTGCACGGGTCTGCGCCTCGTCCTCACTGATCCCGGCGGTCAACAAGCTGGGCTCGCAGCCGATCATCCTCGCGGGCTCACAGCAGCTGAAAAAGCACGTCCTGGGCGACATCGCGGCGGGCGAGATGATCAGCTATGCGCTGTCCGAGCGCGAGGCCGGTTCCGACGCCGCGTCCATGCGCACCCGCGCGAGGCGCGACGGCGAGCACTGGGTGCTCAACGGTACGAAATGCTGGATCACCAACGCAGGCGTCTCGACGTACTACACGGTGATGGCGGTGACCGATCCCGAGCTCGGTGCCAACGGGATCTCCGCGTTCGTGGTGCACAAGGACGACCCCGGTTTCTCGGTCGGAGGCAAGGAGCGCAAGCTCGGCATCAAGGGCAGCCCGACCTGCGAGATCTACTTCTCGGACTGCACGATCCCGGCCGACCGGATCATCGGCGAGCCCGGCACCGGCTTCAAGACCGCGTTGCGCACGCTCGACCACACGCGGCTGGCCATCGGCGCGCAGGCGCTGGGTATCGCGCAAGGCGCGTTCGATGCGGCGCGCGACTACGTCAAGCAGCGCCGCCAGTTCGGTAAGGCGATCGGCGAGTTCCAGGGACTGCAGTTCATGCTCGCCGACATGGCAATGCGGATCGAGGCCTCGCGACAGCTGGTTTATGCGGCTGCGGCCCGCGCCGAGCGCGACGAGCCCAACCTGACCTTCACCTCGGCCGCGGCCAAGGTGTTCGCGTCCGACACCGCGATGTCCGTGACGACCGATGCGGTCCAGCTGTTCGGCGGGGCCGGGTACACCCGCGACTTCCCGGTTGAGCGGATGATGCGCGACGCCAAGATCACCCAGATCTACGAGGGGACGAACCAGATCAACCGCATGGTGATGGCGCGCAACCTGCTCAAGTAGTCAGAGTGACCGGGGTACGTCGAAGAGGTCGAACACGGCGGGGTCGGCGAAGACGGTATTGCGCGCGACCAGCCCGGCACTCACGGCGAAGACCTGCAGGGTGTGCCGCTGGTACACCCCGTCCCCGTCACGCGCGTAGGCCGCGACCGCCGGCTGACCGTTCGCCCCGACCGGGACCATCCGCCAGTCAGTGCCGCGCATCGCGAACACCCGCGCAAGGAACGCCGCGTACGCCTCGCGGCCGACGTACCAGTTCAGCATCGGCGGCATCTCGAGCAGCGCGTCCGCGGTCACGATCCTGCTCAGCGCGGTGACGTCGGCACTCTCGAACGCAGCGACATAGCGATCGACGACGGCGCGGTGCGCGGACTCGTCCACGGCCTCCTCGACGAGTGCGGCCTCGCCAAGCGTCGCGCGCGCCCGTTGTAGCGCGCTGTTCACAGCTGCCGTCGTGGTCTGGAGCGCGTCGGCAACGTCGGCGGCGGGCCAGTCGAGCACGTCGCGCAGGATCAGCACGGCACGTTGCCGAGGCGGCAGATGCTGCATGGCGGCGACGAGCGCGAGGCGCAGGCTGCCGCGCGCGGCGGTGACCGCAGCCGGGTCGCCGAGCAACGTGTCCGGAAACGGCTGCAACCAGGCCACCTCGGCACCCGGGACGAACGGCTGGTCGGGGTCGTTGCTGGCCGCGACCAGCCCGGACGGCAGCGGTCGGCGGCTGCGTCCCTGGAGCGCGGTGAGGCATGCGTTGGTCGCTATGCGGTACAGCCAGGTGCGCAGCGAGGCACGTCGCTCGTCGAAGCGCTCGGACGCGCGCCAAGCCCGCACCAGCGTCTCCTGCAGCAGATCCTCGGCGTCCTGAACCGAGCCGAGCATCCGGTAACAGTGCGCCAACAACTCGCGACGATACGGCTCGGTGCTCTGCTCGAAGTCCGCGCTCAGCGCTGTCGCCACGTCCCATACGTACTGCAAAGTTCTTCCGAAGTCATCGATGAGTCCGCTCGGTGCAGCCGGTAGGTATAGGCATGACACAACACTCAGTTACCGACGAGGCAGCAGTTCGCACCGTGCTCGAGCGCCTGTACGGGGCTTGGGCCGACCACGATGCGAACGCGTTCGCCGCGCGCTACACCGACGACGCGACGGTCGTCATGCCCGGCGTGCACCACCGGGGTAAGGACGAAGTTCGCGCGTACATGGCAGCCGCGTTCGCAGGACCGCTTGCCGGTTCGCGCGCGATCGACGAACCGCGCAGCATCCGGTTTCTCGGATCCGGTGCGGCGGTAGTGGTCAGCGAGGGCGGCATCGTTCGCGCCGGCCAGTCCGAGTCGGCGGTGCCGGTGCGAGCGACCTGGGTCCTGTCCCGTCAGGACGGGACGTGGTTGGTCGCCGCCTACCACAACTGCCCGTGCTAGCGCGGGCTCACGGCGTGCCTAGTCGGGCTCGGGCCGGAGGCTGGCTGCCGTCAGGCCGTCTGGCCGCCATCGGCCTCCGCAACGCGGGTTCGCTCACGTGAACGCGCCGCCGAGAGCGTATCGACCGCGAAGCGTTGGTCGACGCGGGTGCAGTCCCACTGCGGGGTGGCGGCGTCGGCTGCGATGTCACGATGCACGCTCTCGACCGGGCGATATTGCGGTGCGAGTCGATCGGGTGTCGGCGGACGGCTCAGGTCGAGACCGCCTCGGCGCCGGAACGCGAAGCGCTGCCGGCCGAGCGGGGAGATCGAGAACTCGCCGTCGTGGTGCGCGCGGTGGTGTCTTTCGCAGAGCAGGACGAGGTTGTCCAGATCGGTGCGGCCACCGTCGATCCAATGTCTGACATGGTGGGCCTGCAGTGTTGCGCGGCCTGGACCCGATCGGCCACCACCACATCGTCACCCGGCTCGACACCGCGGCTGATCGCCCGCACTTGCGAGTACGACAGCCGCCCGCGGCGCATCTCAGCGGCCAGCGCGGGAATGTCGCGCAATGCCACGGCCACGCGGACATGCTCCAGCGCGGTGCGTCGCGACAGGCCACAGGTATGCGAGAGCCAGCGCGCCGTCGAGGCCAGCCCCCACCCGGCAAAGCCCTCGCGGCGATCGAACTCCGCAACCAGGAGCAGCCACCGGCAGGTCGCTGCGGCCAGCCGCCCCGCCAAGCCGACGATCCGATCATCCAGCTCGGCAAGCGGCACCGGCTCATCGATGACTTTAAGCGAACTCATGTTCGACAGCGTAGCGACACGGTCGGACAGTTTTCCGCCAGATTGCCCGGGGCCGGATACGCTACCGCCGCCGCAGAAGGACGTGATCCCGACGAGCTACCTGCCTCCCGGAACGCTCGGAAGCCAGCAGGCCGTCGGGGTTAGATCAGTGCGCCGACCACGTGCGAGCACGAGTGTTCACGTGAACGCGGTGCGCGCCGCGGCCGCGATCACATTGGAAGGTGATGACTCGTCCTCTTGGAACAGAGCGCGGGCAGAACGGTCAGCCGTTCCGACAGGAGATGGTTGGCGGCCTGACGCGCGCAACTAGGCCCGGGCGAGTATCCAGAGGAACCGAACCGGGCCGGAGGGCTCGTGGATGGTCACCTCGTCGTCGTGGACGAGGGTGAACCCCGCGTCCAGGACCAGTCGCCGTCCGACGGCGACGTCGAAGCTGCTGAAGTACATCGCTACGCCGAGGAAGTCGTCCTGGACGCCGTCGGACACGCCGGTTCCGAAGGTGGCGAGTAGCAGCCCGCCCGGACGCAGCCACGAGCGGATCCGCACGAGCAAGTCCGCGTGCCGCTCGCGCGGGACGTGGATCAACGAGTACAGCGCTATGACCGCGTCCAGGCTCCCGGACGGCAGGTCGAGCGCAGTCAGGTCGCGCTGCTCGAACCGTGCCGCCGGGACCCGCGAGCGGGCCAGCCTAATCTGCTCGCCCGACACGTCCACGCCGAGCACCGTGTGACGATGCGCGAGTAGCTCGCACGTGGGAGTGCCGGCGCCGCAGCCGAGGTCGACTATGTGCGAACCGTCGGCCAGCCGCCCGTCCAGCTCGGCCAGGTAGGCGAGTTTCGGATCGTCGGTGATCTGCTCGCCCCAGGCAAGGTAGCGCGACGCGATGGCGTCGTACCCGGCCGCAACGATGGACACCGAGTCGGTCATGACCGCAATCCGACGCTGTCGTGTTCCCAGAACGCCTCGGGATAGACCAGC
The DNA here is from genome assembly GCA_030948475.1 of Actinomycetota bacterium. GTDB lineage: Bacteria > Actinomycetota > Actinomycetes > Mycobacteriales > Jatrophihabitantaceae > JALZAI01. Next base: position 5,090 of record JALZAI010000035.1, on the reverse strand, counting down.
GCTCCCGTCATCGACGGCTGCCACGCCGGCAGGACGATCACCTGGAACGCGGCATCCGGGATGCGCACCGACGGCCCGCTGAAGCCGCGCGACGAGCCGGGCACGAAGCCGAAGCGCGAGTAGTAGTCGGGCGACCCCTCGAGGAACAGCAGCGGTGACTCGAGCGCGGCGGCCGCGTCGATCGCGGCCCGGACCAACGCCCCGCCGACACTGCGGCGCTGCTGATGCGGTGCCACGGCGAGCGGGCTGAGGACGAGCACCTCGACCAGGCGTTCGGGAGCGTCCACCCACCCGCGCGAGAGCATCACCTGACCGATCACCTGCTCGTCCCGTACCGCGACCGACGCCGAGCGCGCCGGGCCGGAACGCAGCGCGTCGGCGAGGTCGGCAACGCGACGGTCACCGAATGCGGACGTGAGCACCGCCCGAACGGCGCCCTGGTCGGCGTCCTGTTCCGCACGGACGATGGTCAAGATACGTGGGCGCGCAGGAACTCCAGGGTGCGGTCCCAGGCCAGCTTCGCGCTCTCGGCGTCGTAGGTGCCGAGCTTGTCCTCGTCGTTGTGGAACGCGTGGCCGGCGGGGTAGTAGAAGAATTCGACAGAGCCCTGCGACTCAGTACGGATCTGCCGCTCCTGCTCGCGCGCCTGGTCGGCGGGATACATCTGGTCCTGCTCGCCGTAGTGGCCCTGGATCGGAGCGGTCACCGAGCCGTACTGGTCCGGGACGGCTGGTCCGACTCCGTAGAACGCGACCGCGGCGCCGATCTTGTCGCCCTGCTGGGCCGCAAGCTGCAGCACGAAGCCGCCGCCCATGCAGTAGCCGACCGCGCCCAGCTTCGCGGAGGTTACTGAGTCCTCGCCCAGCAGGAAGTCGACCGCGCCGGCGAGATCACGCACGGCCTGGTCGACGGGAAGCTCCTGCAGCATCTGCCCGGCAGTGTCGGCGTCGTGCGCGACCCGGCCGCCGTACAGGTCCGGGGCGAGCGCGACGAATCCCTCGGCTGCGAAGCGGTCCACCAGTTCCGCCATGTGGTCGTCGAGACCCCACCATTCCTGAATGAGGACGAGTCCGGGTCCCGATCCGGTCGCCGGCTTGGCCAGGTAGCCGTGCGCCTGCCCCCCGTTGCTCGCGAACGTGACGTTCTGTCGTGGATTCTCGTCGGACACCGACTTGCCTTTCGTCGAGGGCATTTGACTGGGTGGGTCGTACCCAGGACAGGCCGAGCGGTACCGCCCGAAGTCAGAGGCGCACGCTGGCCCGCTCCTGCTCGACCCGCCTTTCTAGGACGGCCTCGTCGGGGCAGTTACGGACGTAGACCACCGAGCCGCCAGCGGCGAGCGGGGCGAACAACGTGTCGACGAGATCGCGCGTCCCGGTCCAGTCCCGGGTGGTGAGCACTCGCGCGCCCGGGCCGATACCGAGCTCGCCGGCGCGCTCGCGGGCCCACTCGACCACCTCGTGGCGCGTGCGTCCGAGCAGGCAGGGATCGCCGTCGTCGGCGCCGAAGCGCACCGACGCCCAAGCATCGGCCTGCGGACGGACGGCGCTCACGTAGTCCGCCGCCCCGTCCGGTGGCTGGCCGCCGAAGCCGGTCGCCGCCGAGGACGGAGCGATCGCATAGACGTCGGGCGCGCCCGTCGCGAGCGCGATCGTGGCCGGTGCGACGAAGGCTACGTCGCCCCCGGTCTCCGCCAGTTCGAGTCCCGCCACGAGACAGCCCAGCACGGCGGCCACCGAGATCCAGTGCGCCGGCAGCGCAACCAGCGCGACGTCACCGACGCCGAGGCCCAGCTCGTCGGTCAGCAGGAAATGGGTCTTGGCCACCCAGTTGCCGAGCGAGCGCAACGAGAGCTCGGAGCGCTCGCCGCTCGCCTCGTCGTAGTAGGTCACGAACGGGCGGCCGGGAGCCGCCGCCAGCAGGTCGGCGAACAACTTCTCGGGGGTGCCGGTCAAGGGCGGTCCATCAGTTGATGCAGCTGGCGTCGATCGGGTGCCGCGCCGGCCTGTGATGCTGCCGCTTGGGGACGGGCAGCGTGCCGTTGACGAGTTGGGTCGCGAATCTCCGCACTGCCGCCGGGTCGACGAACACGACGTCGCCGACGTTGCTGGAACCCTGGCCCCGCGTGGGGATCGTCCGTCCGGCGATGTTGTTCGCGCTGAGATTGGCCATCTGAGATGCGAAGTCGGTGACGCTGAACGCCTCGTCGATGTAGACGGAGCGGGTGATAGCGCGAACCAGGTTGCGCAGCCTGGCCGGGTTCAGCAGCATGCCAGCCGATGCGATCTTGCGGAATGCGGCGGTGAGGAAGTAGCGCGCTCGCTTGGCCCGGCCGAGGTCGCCGCCCGGGATGAAGTGCCGCTGGCGGACGAACTGGAGCGACTCGACCGGCGTCAGGTCGTGCGTACCCGCCGACTGGACGAACCCCGAGCCGGCTGGGTCGGAGACGTTCTTGCACAGGTTGACGGTGATGCCGTTGATCGCCTGGGCGATGCGGTAGAAGCCGACGAAGCCGACCTGGACGTAGTGCGTGATCGTCAGTCCGGTCAGATCGGTGACGGTCTGCACGAGCTTGTCGGCACCGGCCGCCTGCTTGGCCGGTGGGCTGCCGTTGGTGAAGCGGTATCCGTCGGCGTACGCAGCGTTGATCTTGTTTTTCTGAAAGCCGGGGATGTCGACGTAGGAGTCGCGCGGGATCGACAGCAGGGTGGCCGTCGAGCCGTCCGCCGGCACGTGCACGATCATGATCACATCAGTCGAAAGGCTGGCGTCGTGGCCCACGTGCAGCAGCTTGATCTCGCTCGGTGTCATCGAACTGCGGTCGTCCGCTCCGGTGATCAGGATGTTCTCGTCGCGCCCCTTGACCTGCGGCGCGGCCGGCGTCGGGGCGGCGCCGCCGTTCTGCCGGGGGAGGTTGATGCTGGGCAGGTTGAAGCGATGCAGGCCGCGGTTCAGGTCGCGGTAGTTCTTCCACCCGTACCCGAAGGCGACGATCAGGCTCGCCGACACGATCGCCGCGATGATCCTCCCGGTGAGCACGCCGGCACGCATCCATCGATCCCGGGAGACAGGCACCTAGCGAGGCTAGTTGATGCAGCCCGAATCGACCGCCTTGGTCCTGTACTTGTGAGTGGAGGTGCTCGGCGCCGGCTTCTTGGCAGGCGCCGACCTGACCGCCACGCCGTCCGAGCCGAGCACCAGGGTCACGGTCGAGACGGGCGCGGATCTTGCCACCGCGCCCGGCACGTACTGGGCAACTGTTTTGGCCTGCGCCTCCTGGCCACTCGGGTACTCGATGGTGGTGCTCGGCTGCTGCGTCCCGGTGTCGCCCGCAGCAGCGAGGAAGCCGGCCGACTTGAGGGTGGCAGCAGCCTTTGCAGCCGCGCCGTTGGTCGCACCGGCGTTGAGTACCGACACGGTCACGGTAGACGGGGCGACAGTCTTGGCGTTGGCCAGCGCGGTGTTCCCCGAGTGGATCAGCTTCTGGACGAACGCCTTTACCTTTGCCGGATCGACGACGACGACGCTGCCGACCGGGGAATTGTTGTTGTAACCCTGGAACGGGATCGCCCGTCCGACGATGTTGTTCGCGCTCAAATTAGCCATCTGCACTGCCAGGTTGGTGATATTCAGCCCCGAGTCGACATAGAGCGACTTGTCCACCGCGTTCACGAGGCTGTGCAGGCTACCCGGGTTCAGCAGCGTCCCCGCCGACGCGATCTTGCGGAACGCCGCGGTCAGGAAGTAGCGCTGGCGCTGGGTACGGTCGATGTCGCCGTTGGTCAGGCCGTGCCGCTGCCGCACGAACTGCAGGGCGGTGACGCCCTTGATCGAGTGGTGCCCCGCCGAAAGGTGAAGTCCACTGTAACTGTCGTTGACGGCGTTGCAGAGATTGACCGGGATGCCGCCGATCGCGTTGCTGATGCGGTAGAAGCCAAGCAGTCCGACCTGGACGAAGTGGTCGATGGTCAGCCCGGTGAGGTTGGTGACGGTCTTGATGAGCAGGTCCGCGCCGGCCGCCCGCCTCACCTCGAGGGTGCCTGTGGTGTTCGTGTAGGCGTCGGCGTAGGCGGAGTTGAGCTTGTTCTTGCCGTGGCCGGGTATGTCGACGTAGGAGTCACGTGGCAGTGAGATCAACGTCGCCTTGGACCCGTCCGCCGGGACGTGGACGATCATCATCGTGTCGGTGCTGATGCTGCCCTCGCCCTTGCCGGTGTGTAGCGCGTTCGCTTCGGCCTTGGTCATGTCAGTTCGGTCGTCGTTGCCGACGATGAGCAGGTTCTGGTCCTGGCCGTCGATGTCGTTACGCTGTCCGCCGCCGGCCTGTACGCCGGTATGGATCGAAAGCCGCTGCAGGCCGTTGTTGAGGTCTCGGAAGTTCTTCCAGCCGTAGGCGAAGAATGCGATGATCGCGGCCGACAGCAGCGCCGACAGCACTCTCGCCGACACCCGCGCGACGGGAGCGCCGGCCCGACGCGACACCGAACCCCCGGCGTGGCGCTTGCCACGGGGGTCGAGGTGCGGCGGGAGAGGCGGGAGTCCCGCACTCGAGCTGGACATCTGACCGACGCTACCGTCGGATCCGGGTACTCACGGTGTCGCGCTCAGGGTTCTCAGTCGATGCAGCTGACAGCCGGGCGCGCGGTCGTTACCGATTTCGATCCGGTGGTGGGCTTCCCGGCTGTCAGCAGGCCGCGCACCTGCAGGCCGTCGCTGCCCAGTTCGAGAGTGACCCGGCGCACCGACGTTGTCTCGACCAGCTTGGCTCCCACGACGACCCGGCTGACGGCCTTTGCCGCGGCCTGCTGGCCCGGCCGATAGAGCACCGAGGTGGCCGTCACCGGGTCGGGAGTGGAGTCGATCACGTCCACGGAGAAGCCGAGCCGCTCGAGTTGTGCCGCATTTCGGGTGGCGAGTTTGTAGCGGCGGGTGCCGTTGAGGACGTCCAAGGTGACCGACGACGGCGACGCGGCGGCGGCTCTGGCCATGGTCGGGTCGGCCGCCCGCCCGGTGATCAAGCGCACGAATCCGGGTATCGCGGCGTAGTCGACTTGGACGATCGCGGTCGCGACGCCGTCGGGGTAGATCAG
>JALZAI010000401.1 GCA_030948475.1 Actinomycetota bacterium | reverse complement strand
CTGAACGCGGCCTATCTCGCTGCAACCAACCCCTCGTAACTGCCAGGCAGTCGACCATGTCCAAGGGCGTCGACGGACGCCGCCCGAGCTGGCTCAAATGTGAACCCGTTACGGACCTCCCCGCATCTCGCCCGCTTCTCGCAGGGTCGGAGTCGAGCGGATCCCGTAAGCCCCGCCCGGTGATGTGTTCCGGTACGGGGTGCTATACCGGACCGCCTCGAGTCGGCCGCTGCGTGCCCACAATGAGGGTGCAACGCCTGCTCTACCCGACGCCCGCTGACGCATCATCGCTTCGCCTCCGTGCTCGAGACAGATGTCCGATGACCGCTGCCAGATGATCGCTTAATGATGAATGCGAGAGCGCCCTCGGGTGTGCTGGCGGCGCCAGGGCTGACGGACCTGCGGATGGCTGCATCCTCGAGAGCCCAAGCGAAGCTAGCTCCCGCTATCCGCGGTAGGCTCGACGCATGCGTCGGTCCTGGATTCCACTGCTGCTAGGTCTGCTGGTCCTGATCGTCCCGACGGCGACCGCCGCACCGGTGAGCTTCAGTTACTCGGTTTCCACGCCCACACTCCGTTACGGCGGTGCGGGCGCGACCGCTTCGATCGTGATGCGCACGCGCGCCGCGGCGCAGACTGTGTCGCTTCGGATTGAGCCCGGCAACTGGCAGGACCGGCACATGTTCGGCTCGCCGCTGCGGGTCTCTGCCCAGCACGTCACCGGGCCGGGGCGAATCACTGGAACGTTCGCCTCGAGCTGTTGCGACTTCGCGGCGGGTGCCAGCATCTGCCAACGCGGCGGGCCACCGAACACCGGGGACGGCATCATCCTCACGCTCCCGGCCGATAGCACCACGATGGTGTCCTACCGGGTGCATCTAGCGGCGCCGCCCTGGCCGGCCCCGGTGTACCTCGGGATGGTCGTCGGCGTCCCGGCCAGCGCGCAGAACTCCGCCCAAATCACCCAGTATCACCTCGGGCCGGCGCAGTTCGCGATCCGCGGGCGCACGGGAGTCCAGATCCAGTTCGCGGGCGCGATCGCCGGCGCTCGACGCACGCGCAGCGCGCCCTACCCGGTGGTGAGCGTCGGCCACACCGTCAAGATCGCCGGCACGACCAGTCCCAAGCTGATCGGCGCTCGCCTGCAGATCGGCTACCGGGCAACCACCAGCAACCGGCGTGGCGTGATCGGGACCGTCACCACGGACAGACGGGGCGGTTTTAGCATCGCCTGGGAGCCACCCGCGAAAGGGACATACACGATCACCTCCTCCTACCGGCGCCCGACAACCAGCCTGCTGGCCGACCACAACTGCGACCTGGGGCTGTCAGTCAGCTAGCGAGTTCTCCTACCGGCCGCAGTCCGGAGCACGACCGATCTGCATCGCTCCGTGATGGTCAGCTGAGAAGCCGGTGAGTGACACCGGGCAGTCCTTTGAACGCGGTTGCATCGGTAGTAACGACTGTCCTTCCGGTCGCCCGTGCGGTCGCAGCGATCTGGAGGTCGTGGGCGCCTCTCGGCTGCCCGGCCCGGCGTGCGTCGGCGAGGAGTAAGGCGTGGTGGCGGGCGATCTCGAGATCAAATGCGATGATGTCGACGCGCTCGAATGCGCCCTCGACCAGTCCGCTTCGACGTTCGCGATATCGGTCATTGGCGAGCTCGACTCCGACCAGGAGCTCGGAAGCGGTGATGGCGCTGATCGCGACATCGGCGTTGTCTGGAAGCACATCGGCGTGTCCCGCGCCCCCGCGTTCTAGCGAGATCAAAGCGCTGGGATCGAGGATCAGGCGCTCCACGGATCTTCCGTCGGAGCACTGCCGACGAAGCGGCGCATATCAGCCAAATCCTCTTCCCACGCGCCGTCGGGCGGATGGGCGCGCAAGAACTCACGCAGCTCAGCCAGCGTGGTGTGAGTGGCTGTGCGATCGTGGCGATCGGCCGGCCGCGGCGAACGACGGTGAATGTCTCGCGTCGATGCTCGACTGCATCGAGCATGCTGCCGGGACGGCGGCCCCGGCCATTGAGCGTCTTGCGACGTTTGACAAAGCTCTACGTAAGGGTAGGCTTACCGTGAGTGGCTGCTTACCGAGCTGATGGCTGGACCGCGCTGGGCGACCGCACGCGGCGCACAATCTTCGAGCGTGTTGCCCGCCGCCCGTGCGCGGTCGGCGAGCTCGCGCGCGGGCTGCCGGTCAGCCGCCCTGCCGTCTCGCAGCACCTCAGGGTGCTGAAGCAGGCTGGCCTGGTGATCGACCGGCCCGCCGGCAACCGCCGCATCTACGAGGTCAACCCCGACGGCCTCGCCAAGCTGCGCGCCGACCTCGACCGTTTCTGGGGCAGCACTCTTTCGGCCTACAAGGCCGCCGTCGAACAACCTGAACAGGAGAGCTGATGACGACACCAGCAGCAGCGACCACCGTTCACCACGAGATCGTGGTCAACGCCCCGATTGCGCGCGCCTTCTCGGTCTTCACCGTGGACTTCGGCAGGTTCAAGCCATCCGAGCACAACCTCCTCAGCGTCGAGATCGCCGAGACCGTATTCGAACCGCGCGCAGGCGGCCGCCTCTACGACCGCGGCGTCGACGGCAGCGAGTGCAACTGGGCACGCGTCCTCGCCTTCGAGCCACCCGACCGCGTCGTCATCAGTTGGGACATCAACCCGCGATGGCAGATCGAGACGGATCTCAGGAAGACCAGCGAGGTCGAGATCAGGTTCACTGCCGAAACACCCGAGCGCACGCGCATCGAGCTCGAGCACCGCAACCTCGACCGCCACCTAGAGGGCTGGGAGGCCGTCCGCGAGGGCGTCGACTCCGAAGGCGGCTGGCCGCTGTACCTGCAGCGGTTCACCGAACTGCTCGACGGGCAGGCGAGCTGATGGCACCGCTCGTCTCGAGCATCGAGATCGCGCGACCACAGGAAGAGGTCTTCGCGTACGTCACCGACCCCTCTACGTTTTGCGAATGGCAGGCGGGCGTCGTCGGCGGCAACATGGAAGGCGGAGAGGCTCCTGACGTTGGCTCAAAATGCATGACCACCCGCCGGACCAGCCGCACCGAACGAGCAGTGACCTCGGAAATCACGAAAATCGAGCCGCCGGCCAGCCGAAAGCGGCGCGCCCACATTGATTCTCTGCTCGTCCGAGTAGGATCTCGCTGGTGGCAGCGCCCAGATCCGAGCGCACATCCGAAACGCGAGCGCAGCCGGAGATAGCGTTCCCAGAGAGTCGACCGGACCCTATCGCCGGTTCGCGGTCCAGGTGACGCGCCCGGTATCGCAGGTGTCGATTCGCTTGGCGTTGATGTAGAGCACGGCCTTGAGTCGCCATGTGCCTCGGGCACGGTCAGGAGTGACGAAACGGACTGAGTTGGTGATCACGTGGAACTGGCCGGTCATGCCCTTGGCGTACGGCAACTTGGCCGTGTAGCGGCCGCTGTTGCTCCACCGGCCATGCGCGATCCTGATCACGCTGGACCCCTGCCGAGTGCCGCGCGAAAGGATCTTATGACTGGCGCAGTGGGCACGCCACAGGATCTGGTCGCCCTTGACCTGGCTGCCCTTGACGCGGAAGGTCACCGGATAGGTGGCGCCACGCTGCGAGGTCTTGCCGTTGAACGTCCCGGCGTGCGGGACGATCGCCGCGCCCCCGGCCGCGACCACTGCGAGCATCGCTTTCCCCAAGATCATCCAGCGATCCTACAGTTCGACGGCCAACACGTAGA
>JALZAI010000394.1 GCA_030948475.1 Actinomycetota bacterium | reverse complement strand
GCCGGGCGCATTGCTGCGCCCGGCCCCCCTAAGAACCGGACTAGCGGCTTTCACCGCATCCGGCTCAAGCAAGCCCTGAGGGCTCGTAGGCGGGCAGAAGTGCCGGGCTCGTGCCGTTCTTGGTGTATCGGGAACGGCATTGAGCGTGGATCAGGCGGGGTTCGGTCTCGTTCGACGTGCCGTCCTTCCGCATGGCGATCTTGGTGATCGTCGTGCGGGTGGTCGCCAGCCATCGTTCCCACTCGCGTGGGCTTTGTGGCAGGTCGTCGACGGGCAGGAGCACGTTCCCGCAGAGCGAACAGCGACCGTCCTGCGCTTTCCAGAGCCGCAGGCTGGTCTTGTCGATCGGCAGGTGTGGTGTCTTGCGTCGTCGCTTGGCCCAGTAGTCAGCCAGGGCCGGGTCGTCCGGAGACGCCCTCCCTGGGACCAGTTGGTGTCGGACGATCCTCGTCCAGACGAACTTGTGCAGGTAGGCGCCGCTCTTGCGGTCGCCGAACACCCACCGGTCGCGCCTGGCTTTGTTGAACATGCCGTAGTACTGGGCGATGACCCAGCGCTTGGGCTTGTTCGAGTGGCTGTGGACAGCCCACTTATATGTGAGCTTCCACTGGTAGTCGTCCAGCGCGTTGAAAACCTCGCTGGACACCACTCCCCGGTAGTAGGCCGCCCAACCGCGAATGATCGGGTTGAGCCGCTGGAGCACCGCCCGGGCGTTGGTCCCGCGCAGGGACCGCAGCTCGGTGCGTAGCCTCTCCCGGACCCGTCTGATGGCCGCCTTGCTCGGCTTGATCAGCAGCTTGCCGGACTGCCGGCGAACATTGAATCCCAAGAAGTCAAAGCCCTCATCGAGGCAGACGACACGCGTCTTATCCTCGTTGAAGCAAAGGCCCCTGGGTGTCAGCCAGCTGGCGAGCTTGGCCTTGACCTGAAGCGCCTCGTCCCGGGTGTGGCACAAGGCGAGGAGATCATCGGCGTACCTGATAAGCACCGTGGAGCCCGCCGCTGTCAGACAGGCATCAACGCCCGTCGTCTGGTAGCGAACCCCGGCGGCCTGCTCCATCCCGTGCAGCGCGACGTTCAACAGCACGGGGCTGATGACCCCGCCCTGAGGAACTCCCTCCTCGGTCGGGGACAGTCGACCTTGCTCGACCACGCCCGCCTTCAACCACTGCGCGACCATCTCCCTCGCGGGGAACGAGCCGAGCTGGCGGAGAATGTGGGAATGATCGATCCGGTCAAACGCCCCGGCCAAATCGGCGTCGAGCACCCACCGGCGCTTGGGGCTTTTGCCCTTCGCGGTCCGGTAGATCGCCTCGATCGCGTCATGGCAGCCGCGGCCGGGCCTGAACCCATAGGATCTCGGCTCGAACCGCGCCTCCCACTCGGGCTCCAGCGCGTTGAGGACGCGTGCTTGTTGCACGCGATCAACGACAACAGGAATACCGAGCGGACGCCGCTTTCCGCTGCTGCCCCGCTTCGGGATGTACACCCGCCGGACGGGGAGGGCCTTAAACGGCTCTGTCTGATGCTGCACCCTTAAGGCCAACTTCATCTTGGCCTCGGGTGAGAGCACCACCTCGCCGTCCACGCCCGCCGTCAAGCGGCCAGCGTTGCGCTCGGTCACCCGCCGCACGCTCAGGAGCGTGTTCGAGCGCGAGTGCAACATCAACTTCTGCAGGTTGCGGACCCGTGGAAGGTCCCCCGCCTGCGACGCCGTGAAGATCCGCTGCCGTAGCCGCCGTACGCTCGCCTCGGCCGCACGCCAATCAACCGCGTGCCAGTCAACGCTCGCGTCCTCTGGTCCGTTCACCACGCCGACCATGATCGTCGTGGCGCCTAACTTATCCTCGGGTTCCGGTGCTTGGGTCATCTTCCTCTTCACAGGCTCACCTGACCGCGTCAGCACGCTTTCGCGTCCGGGCACGAAGTCCCGTATCCGGCCAGTTATCCAGGACGGCTGACCGGAGGGGGCCAGCCATTCGTGTCCCAGTTTCCTGTTGCCTTTCGGCTGCCGACATTCGCTTCTCGATCATCAGATTCCCGCCGAGGGACTGGGCCTTCCTCACGGTCGGCTTACCGGCCGAACAGCACCGGACCGCGACGGGGGTTACCGCGTTTCGCACGCACGAGCTACGACCGGGGTGGGTGCCTCCTGTATCCCGAGGACGACGGTACTCACCCCGGCTGAGTGGCGTCCCCAGCCGGGCGTCTGCCGCTTCCCAGCGGCCAGTCCTTTGCGCTCCGCTACTGCATCCCACCCGCGGAGCTGACCGTAACGAGACATCAGCCAGAGGTTCAAGTGCTTCACCCGTCCGATCTGCCTCTCGCCTGTAGCCCCCGGATGGAACGGGCGCCCTTGGGCTTTTGCCTGATGCTTCGAACCCCGCCGGGAACGCCAGCGACGCACGTCAGGCCGAGGCCAGGCCACTGAGCACGAGCCCGGAACTACGCCTTCGATAATCGTTCGAACCTCCAATCAACGCGTTCACTCGATATGCGTGCGACCTCGCGTCGCAACGTCCGCCGGTCTCATCGAAATGCGCTACCTCCGCGCCCGTGAGCTGGCGGCGGATCTCCTCAAGGAACTCCTCCAGGCCGTCGGCGCCTTCGGCGATGAACGCCTGCAAGGTGGCGACCGAGATCGGCGCGTTAGCCCAGTCGGACAGGATCTCCGCCGCGCGCTCGTAGGGCAGATGCTGATAGGAGACTAGGTAGATCCCCAGCGCCCGGAGCCGCGGGCCGTAACACACCGGCGCCGTGACTCCAACCGGGAACGCCGAGCTGGCCAGATGCCCGCACTCACAGCGGCGCTTCTGGATCCAATGCTCCACACAATCAAGCCTCGGCATCTCCGGCAGATCGAACACCTGCCGCGACTGCGACTCCGTGATGGGCGCATCAGTCAGATCCCGCCCGCAGCACTCACACGCCTCGACCGGATGCAACACCGTCCGGTCGGGATCTTCGCGACGCTCGAGATGATGACCCTGATGCCCGGGCTGACCGCCCGGCTTACGGCCCGAGCGCCGCCGCAAGCTCCGCTTCTTGTTCGCCGCCGGCTTCGCGTACCCGTCCGACGACGGCGGCTTGGACGAGTTCTGCGAGTTCTGATCAAGCCGTGCCCGCAACTCAGCCACTAGCGCCTCAAGCTCGGCAATCCGCGCCGCCTGCTCGCTCACCACCGCCACGAGCTCGGCATACGACAGACGGCGTGAAACCTCGGTTGCAGACGGCACGCCCGCAAGATTCCCTGCGGCCGGCCCAGATCCTTCCCACCACCATCCGACCGCCGCCACCGCCACGACCGCTCCGACCCTCAAGCTTCAGGATTCAGGCACCTGAATAGTTACTCGCAATGATCATCGAGCGAAACTCTCGCCGGGGCCGAAGCTCCACTGGCCTCGTGCACGAGAGGAACGGCTGCTTGGTCTCGCTTGTGGCGTGAGCAGGACGGTCGCCGCATTATTTGCGCAGCCCTGCGTCCCAACGGCTCAGGAATTGCTGAGGCTTGTGTCGCTCCGTTGTATTCGTCGAACTCCCACATCGTGTCTCGGGCCGCGCGTGACGGCGGCTCCCAATGGTTAGTCGAACGCCTAAGTGATGTGCTACGGTCCTCGCCGTGCCGATCGCTGAGCCTCAGCACCTCGATCACGCGTTTCACGCTCTAGCCGACAG
>JALZAI010000389.1 GCA_030948475.1 Actinomycetota bacterium | reverse complement strand
GTGTTAGCGTGGACTTCCGTGGATCGGACGTCTCGCCCCTCGATTGCGACCCGGCATTTGTTCGTGACCGGAGGCGTCGCCTCCTCGCTGGGCAAGGGCCTCACCGCCTCCAGCCTCGGGTCGCTGTTGAAGTCGCGTGGGCTTCGGGTGACCATGCAGAAGCTCGACCCGTATCTCAATGTCGACCCCGGCACGATGAATCCCTTCCAGCACGGCGAGGTCTTCGTGACCGAGGACGGCGCCGAGACCGATCTCGACATCGGCCACTACGAGCGCTTCCTCGACACCGACCTCACCGGATGGGCCAATGTCACGACCGGGCAGGTCTACTCGACGGTGATCGCCAAGGAGCGCCACGGCGAGTACCTGGGCGACACCGTCCAGGTGATCCCGCACATCACCAACGAGATCAAGTCCCGGATCCGCGCGATGGCCGAACCGGACGCCGAGGGGCTTGCCCCACACGTCGTGATCACCGAGATCGGCGGGACGGTCGGCGACATCGAGTCCCTGCCGTTCCTCGAGGCCGCCCGCCAGGTCCGCCACGACGTCGGCCGCGAGAACTGCTTCTTCCTGCACGTCTCGCTGGTGCCCTACCTCGCCCCGTCCGGCGAGTTGAAGACCAAGCCGACGCAGCACTCGGTGGCCGCGCTGCGCAGCATCGGGATCACACCCGACGCGATCGTGTGCCGCAGCGACCGCGAGCTGCCGGAAAGCCTGAAGCGCAAGATCTCGCTGATGTGCGACGTCGACCCTGAGGCCGTCGTGACCGCGGTGGACGCGACCTCGATCTACGAGATCCCCAAGGTGCTGCACTCCGAGGGCCTGGACGCCTACGTGGTGCGCCGGCTCGGGCTGCCGTTCCGCGACGTGGACTGGACGGTCTGGGGTGATCTGCTCGAGCGCGTGCACCACCCGCGCTGTGAGGTCACCGTCGCCCTCGTGGGCAAGTACATCGATCTGCCCGACGCGTACCTCTCGGTGTCCGAGGCGCTGCGGGCCGCGGCGTTCGCGCACCGTGCCCATGTCGCGATCCGCTGGGTGACCTCCGACTCGTGCCAAACCCCGGCCGGCGCCGCTGCTGCACTCGCCGGTGTCGACGCGGTCGTCGTCCCCGGCGGCTTCGGCATCCGCGGGATCGAAGGCAAGCTCGGCGCGCTGCGGCATGCCCGCGAGCGCGGCGTGCCCACCCTGGGCCTGTGCCTCGGACTGCAGTGCATGGTGATCGAGGCGGCGCGGAATCTGGCCGGGATCGAGGGTGCGAACTCTTCCGAGTTCGAGCCGGATACACCGCACCCGGTCATCGCGACCATGCCGGAGCAGGTGGAGATCATCGAGGGACGCGCCGACATGGGCGCCACGATGCGGCTGGGCGCCTACCCGGCGCAGCTCAAACGGGGCACGGTCGTCGCCGACGCCTACGGCGCAACCGCGGTGTCCGAACGGCACCGGCATCGCTACGAGGTCAACAACGCCTATCGCGCCCAGCTCGAGGACGCCGGGTTGGTGTTCTCGGGCACCTCGCCGGACGGGCTCCTGGTCGAGTTCGCCGAACTGCCCGCCGATGTCCACCCGTTCTACGCCGGCACCCAGGCGCATCCTGAGCTGAAGTCGCGCCCGACGCGTGCCCACCCGCTGTTCCGTGCGCTCATCGGCGCGGCGCTGGACTACAGCGACGCCGAACGGCTGCCGGTCGTGATCCACGACGCCGAACTCAGCCGCGACGACGGTCGCCACCCCGTCTACGGCGACGCTGTGAGCACGGCAACCCGATGACGCCGGCACCCGAATACCCGGTCCTCGGCAGCGAACAGATCTACCAAGGCAAGATCATCTCGTTGCGCCGCGACACCTTGCAGATGGAGCACGGCGACACCGCCGAGCGTGAGATCGTCGCCCACCCGGGCGCCGTCGTCGTCGTCGCTGTCGACGACGACGAGAACGTGGTGATGGTCAACCAGTACCGGCCCGCGCTCGGGCGCCGTCTGGACGAGCTGCCCGCCGGGCTGCTGGACGTGGCCGGCGAACCGGCCGTGCTCGCCGCGCGGCGGGAGCTGGCCGAGGAGGCTTCGGTGCAGGCTGGGCGGTGGGAGGTGCTGCTCGACCTGAACACCTCGCCCGGGTTCTCCGACGAGGCGATCCGCGTCTATCTGGCCCGGGATCTGACCGACGCCGGCGACCCGGACGGATTCGTGCGCGCGCACGAGGAGCTCACCCTGAGGGTGACCCGAGTGCCATTGCGTCGCGCGGTGTATCGCGTCCTGGCTGGAGAGATCACCAACGCGGCGGCCGTCGCCGGCATCCTGGCCGCCGACGTCGCCCGCAACGCCGGCTGGGCAGGGCTGCGTCCGGTCGAAGCGCCATGGC
>JALZAI010000382.1 GCA_030948475.1 Actinomycetota bacterium | reverse complement strand
GTCCGCAGCGGCTGCGGACAGGGCGACGCGCAGATCGGCGACCGTCGCTTCGACCTGGGACGCGGTGGGCGGGTCGTCGTGCAGGTGCCGCTCGGTCATCCGCACGCTGCCGACGTCCATGCTGTGCGAGCGAAGGGGATCGCCACCGAGTACCAGTTCGGTCGAGCCGCCGCCGATGTCGGCGAGCAGCACCGGTCCCGCGACCTGCGGCAGGGTGCCTACCGCGCCCGCGTACGAGAGCGCGGCTTCGTCAGCTCCGGTGATCACCTCCGGATCGACGCCGAGTATCGAGTGCACCATCGCCGCGAACTCCGCTCGGTTGCCGGCATCCCGGGTGGCGCTGGTCGCGACCATCCGAACTCGGTTCACGGTAAGCGTGTCGATGGTCGCGGCGTAGTCGGCCAGCGCCACTTGGGTGCGCGCAATCGCCTGCGGGGCAAGGGATCCGGTGCGGTCGACGCCCGCGCCGAGCCGGACGATGCGCATCTCGCGATGTACCTCGACGAGACCATCCTCGGACGCGTCGGCGACAAGCAGGCGGATCGAGTTCGTCCCGCAGTCGATGGCGGCTACACGCACGGCCCGGCGGCCCACCAGGGATCGAGCAGTTCAAGCGCCTCGTCGCCGAGCGGGTTCACCCCGCGGCCCACCGCGAGCGAGTGCCCCACCATGACGTGCAGGCACTTCACCCGGCCCGGCATGCCGCCGGCGCTCACCCCGGCGATCTCGTCGACGTGCTCGATCTCTTCGCGCCGCGTCAGGTAGCGCTCGTGCGCGGCGCGGTAGGCGGCAGCCAGCTCAGGCTCGGCGCCCAGCCGGACGGTCATCGTCCGCATCAGCCCGGATGCTTCGAGGCGCCCGATCGCCGACGCCGCGCGCGGACAGGTCAGGTAGTACAGGGTCGGGAACGGCTCGCCGCGGGGTAGCCGGGGCGATGTTTCGATGACATCGGGACGCCCGCACGGGCACCGGTGCGCGACGGTACGGATCGCGCGGGGCTCGCGGCCCAGTTGCGCGGCGACTGCCGCACGGTCGGCAGCGGTGACGCCTGTCAGGGGGCTGCGTCCGCGCGCCGCACGCTGTCCCACAGCTTGCCGTTCCAACTAGGCGGCGACACCTGCGTGGACGAGCCGCCGACCGATGCGTCGATCTGGTTCTGCTGGCCGTGGTCGACGACCGCGTAGACGGTGTCGCCGGGCATCGCGTACTGCAGCCGCCGTCGGGCCTGCTGCTGGATGTAGCCGGGGTCGGACCACTGTGCCTCCTGCTTTTGCAGCTCGGCCAAGCGCTGCCGATCCTGTCGGAGCTGCTGGGCAGCAGTGCTGACATCGCCGCGGCTGCCGAAGAAGCGGTTCAACGGGGACGCCAGCAGCACGACGAGCAGCACCACCACCGCGCCGAGGACGAGGGTGCGTCCGGTGACGGCGTGGCGCGGACGACGGATGCGGGAAGCCATCCCGCATCAGTTCCTTGAGTCCGCGGCGGTGAATTCGGCGGGCACGTAGCGGGGAAAAGCCCCGGTCCCGGCGTAGCGGGCGGCGTCATCGAGTTCTTCCTCGATACGCAGCAGCTGGTTGTATTTGGCGACGCGCTCGCTGCGCGCGGGCGCACCGCTCTTGATCTGGCCGCAGTTGGTCGCGACCGCAAGGTCAGCGATGGTGGTGTCCTCGGTCTCCCCCGACCGGTGGCTCATCATGCAGCGGTACCCGTGCCGGTGCGCAAGCTCGACCGCGTCGAAGGTCTCGGTCAGGGTCCCGATCTGGTTCACCTTTACCAGCAGGGCATTCGCCGCGCGGGACTCGATGCCGCGCGCGAGCCGCTCGGGGTTGGTGACGAACAGATCGTCGCCGACGATCTGCGCGCGCTCGTCGAGCTGGGTGGTCAACGCGATCCACCCGTCCCAATCCTCCTCGTCCAAGGGATCCTCGATCGACACGATCGGGTAGGACTCGGCTAGCTCGACATAGTATTCGACCAAGTGTTCGGACGACTGAACCGCGCCCTCGAACAGATAGCCGTCGTCACGGTGGAATTCGGACGCAGCGACGTCGAGCGCCAGCGCAATATCGACCCCCGGGGTGAGCCCAGCACCCTCGATCGCCTCGACGATCAGGTCGAGTGCAGCGCGGTTCGAGTCGAGGTTCGGCGCGAAGCCGCCCTCGTCCCCGAGCCCGGTCGACAGCCCACGAGACTTCAGCACGGACTTGAGCGCGTGGTAGACCTCGGCACCGGTGCGCAGCGCGTCCGTGAACGTCGGCGCGCCGATCGGGGCGATCATGAATTCCTGCACGTCGACGTTGGAGTCGGCGTGCGCCCCGCCGTTGAGGATGTTCATCATCGGGACGGGCAGCAGATAGGCGTTCGGACCGCCGAGGTAGCGAAACAGTGGCAGGTCGGCGCAGTTCGCCGCAGCCTTGGCGACCGCAAGCGATACCCCGAGAATGGCGTTGGCGCCGAGCCGGGACTTGTCCGGCGTCGCGTCCAGGTCGCGCAGCGTCTGGTCGACGAGCCGCTGCTCGCTGGCCTCGAATCCGACCAGCTCAGGTCCGATGGTGTCCAGTACCGCTGCCACGGCGTTGCGGACACCCTTGCCGGCATAGCGTTCGCCGCCGTCGCGCAGCTCGACCGCCTCGAACTGCCCGGTGGACGCTCCGCTGGGCACCGCCGCGCGACTCAGCGTTCCGTCGTCGAGCGCGATCTCCACCTCGATCGTCGGATTGCCGCGGGAGTCGAGGATCTCGCGGGCCCCCACAGCCTCGATGCTGGCCACTCGTTGGATCCTTCCGGCAGGCGTGCGCAGTCGCTGTAAACCCTAGTCGGGTCGGGCTGCGCGTCCGGTCCGCCCCGCCGAGCCTCAGGCGGACTCGGCGGCCTGGATCGCGGCGCGCAGACGGTACGCGGTGCGGCGCAGCGCACCCTCCGGGTCGATGCCCGCGGCTACCGCGTCGCGCGCCACCGCGAACAGCCGCGCGCCGATCTCGTCACCGGAGTCGGTCTCGGGCGCGACCTCGATGCCTGCTCGCTGGGCGCGCGCGATCAGCTTCGCTGACAGCGCGAGCGCCGGCTGCCCGAGCGGAACGCCGTCGACGGCTGAGGACCGACGTTTCTCAGTGGCCTTCTCGGCCTCCCAGCGCTCGTTCACCGCGGCCGGGTCGGACGCGGTCGCGCCGGCGAAGACGTGCGGATGCCGCCGTACCAGCTTGTGGACCAGGTCGCCCGCGACGTCGTCGATCGTGAACCGCGTATCAGCTGGGAGCTCCTCGGCGAGGCGCGCGTGGAAGAGCACCTGCAGCAGGACGTCGCCGAGCTCTTCACGCAGCAGGCCCGCATCGCCGGTCTCGATCGCCTCGAGGACCTCGTAGGTCTCCTCGAGCAGGTACCGGGCCAGCGACTCGTGCGTCTGGGCGGCGTCCCACGGGCATCCGCCCGGCGAGCGCAGCCGGTCCATGACCTCGACCGCGCGCTCCAGTTGCCCAGCCACGGCTACCCGGTAGCGCTGGTGGGCACGAACGACACGAAGCCCGGTAGCCCGGCCCCGCGGGTTTGGGTCAGCGCGATGTGCTGCGGATCCCAGGACCCGTACCGTCCGCTCACGCTGACCTTGATCTTCTGCACGGCAGCCAGCAGGGCGCGGACGACGTTGGCGTTCTGCAGCGCCGAGGCGATCTGCGAGTCCGCGATCTTCGGCACCAGCCGTTTGACCAGCAGCAGGATCAGCTGTTGCCGGTGCACCAAGAGCGCCGAAAAGCGACCCGTGTAGCCGAGCTTGTCGAAGTGGCTCGTGACGTCCTGCAGCGTGCCGCGCCCGAGCACCAGCGCTTGGGTGCGACCGAGCTCGGCGGATGTGACCGGCCCCCCGTGGGACTGCACCGCGCCGGCGAAGAGTTGGTCGTTGATCCAGACCTCGAGCGCGTTGAGCTTCGGGACGACCGTGGTGCGGGTGCTCGGATCGGGGTAGCTCTTCGCGGCGGCCTGGACGAACGTCGTCAGGTCCGAGTCGCTGAGGCGGTGGCCCCCGACGACCGCGGCCTGGCCGACCTTGCTGGTGCACGAGGACAGCCCGGCGACGGCGAGCAGCGCGACAGCGGCCGCGGCTAGCCTGCGGAGTCTCACGTAGGCCAGAGTCTCATGGACCGAGCCGCTGCTTCGCGGAGGCTGCCGAGTAGCACGCCTCGTCCCGTTTGCCGAGTGGCGACTTGTCGCGCGAGTGGCGCGATACAAGTCGCCACCCGGCAGCTAAGTCGCCACTCGCGCGGACGAGACCGAGCGTGGCTAGCGGGGCGGGAACTGCGAATTCGGTACCGGGGCGGCGAGGTTGGCGGTCGGCGCCTTGGCGGTGTAGCCGATCACGGCGCAGTTGATGTCCACGCCGACCGAGCCGTACGGGGCTGGTTTGCCGGTCGCCGGATTAACGCCGGTGAGCAGATCGGGTCGAGTGGCGGCGAGGTTGAACACCTGGTTCTCATCGATCTGGCGGGTGTTGCGGCCTTGCGCGACGGCCTTGGGGGTCCACAGGCCCAGTTGCGCGTCCCACAGCGGACTGTAGGCGCGGGAGTGGCGCGGGTCGGCCAGGGTGGGGAAGTCGCCGAAGACGTTGAGCAGATCGCCACCGTTGCGCAGCGCGCTGATCAACTTGTGATCGGTAGCCGAGGCGTCGCGCCCGATGAACCCGTCGAGAGCCAAGTGCTGGAACCCTTGTGCCTGTGGGTTGTTCGCGCCTGTCTGGCCGTTGATGAAGCCGAACAAACGTTCGCGTCCCGAACCCAGGAAGTCGTCGCCACCGTTGTAGGCGGCCTTGTCCAGTGCCGCCGCGTAGGTAGCGCGTTCCAGGACCGCCGTCAGAGGTTGGCCGGCATCGGTGCTCAGGTACAGGATCGGTTGGCCCGCGTCGAACCCCTTGATCAACAGCAGGTCGGCCCAGGACTCGTAGTACTTCCCGGCCGGGGCCTTCGGCGCGATGTGTACGCCGAGGACCCGGTCGCCGGTGTTGGTGTGGTGCACGACGTCAAAGGGACCGTTACCGGTGGCGACGATCGGAGCGTTGTACACGACCGGCGATCCGGCAATGCGGATGAACGGGCTGTATCCGGGGCCGCCGACGGCGCCGGGCTGGAACGTCTTCAGTGGAAAGCCGGTCGGGCCGGGAATGGCGACGCGGGACGGGGCGAAGTCTGGCGCGTCCTTGAAGTTGACGACGGCTTGCCCGAACCGGTTCTGTTGCGGTGTCGGTGCCCGCAGGCTCACGTCCTCCACGCAGGTCCGGCACCCGATGCCCAGATTCGCGAGTTTGGGTGCGTAGTTGACGCCGAGGTCGCTGGCCAAGCCGCTGTCGGAGGCGTCGAGCAACACGAACCAGACCGTCTTGCCGTGTGCCTTGCCTTGATACAACGGCAGCCGCACGGTGTCGCGCGACAGGTTCACCTGTAACGCGCTCTCCTCGGTGAGGTGGCCGCGGGGCAGCAAGCCGGTGAGCTGACCCAGCCCGTGCGACGAGCCGGGACGCGCGTCCGCGCTGTGCGGACCCGCTGACGATGCGTTGGCCGCAACGACCAGCCCACCTACCACGGTGGCTGCGGCTGTGGCCGCGAGAGCGGCCAGCCGGAACCGCCGCCGTGTTCGTGATGTGCCCATCCTGAGTCCCTTCGGATCGTGATCGGCATGTCCGCAGGTGGAATACACACGTCGGGTGGCGCGCGTCATGCCGGGCGAACCGGACGGGGGAAAGCCATCCCTACCAAGAAAACGGCTTCTACGGCTCAGGGCTCACGATCCTCGGACCAGCCCACGGGTGACCAGACCAACCCGGGTTACGGAACCCTTAAGCCACCGCTGCGTCAATCCGCGCGGATCACTGGATCGGGCCGGGCCAGTCTGTGCTGTTGGCCGCTTCGTCGATTCCCACGTTGACCTTCACGTTGGGATTGGTGAGGATGCCGTCCTCGATGTAGTCGGTATAGGCACCGGCGAGACTGGCCGTCAGCGTCTCGTCCGGAGTAGTGCCGTTGACGTTGCTGCCAAGGAAGAGCCGGACGGTCTGAACGCCGGTGCCCGAGGTGAAGTCCAGCTTGGTCTCGACCCGGAACCACGCGTTCACCGGCACGGTCGACCTGGACAGAGTTGAGTTGGTGTTGTTGTTCACGAGCGTGAATTTGTGGGACTGTCCGTTGCCGCCGAATGCGAACGAGCCGTTGTGAGTTCCGCCCAACTGTCCGTTGCCGGAGCCGCCCCACTTGTAGAGCAGGACGCTCATCCGATATGCGGGCAGCACGTCGAGCTTGTAGTAGCGGCGGAAGTAGATGAGCGGCTGCTGGTTGACCCGCTTGCCGAGGTATCCGAAAGAGCCAGTGGCGATGCGCGTGTTGTAGAACGTCGCGCATTGACCCCGGACTCCGTCCGCGGCGAAGGCGGCCGCAATGGTGCCATCGCCTACACCCTTGTCGCCGATGGACTGGTCGTAGGCGGTGTTTGCGGAAGTCGGCTGGGTCCCGACCACGCCGGTCTCGAAAGATTCGCTGAAGGACGTGGGAGGCGGCGGCGGCGGCGGGGGCGGTGGCGGGGGCGGTGGCGGGAGCGCCGTCCCCAAGAAGTCAGGCATGGTGTCGGACGTCGCCATCTGGATGTCGTCGATATCCATGGTGTAGTCGACCGCGGTAGACGGATAGTGGATCCACAGCACTTTGACGTTTTGCGGCGTCTTGTTGTTTGCGGACGTGAGCGTGGTGGGGGCGCCACCGTCATAGCTGACCTGGGCAGTGTAGGTGGTCGCGCCGTAGTACACGATGGCTTGAATCATGTGCCAGTCGCCGACCGACGGCATGGCGGCGATGTCCATCGATTCGCCATAGTCGAGGTCGCAGACCAGCCTGTTGTTCCTGAAGAAGACCGTGAATTGTGACTTAGTGGCGGCGGTACTCGTGTTTCCGATCTCGAAGAGGTTCATGTAGGCGTCGGTCGGCTTGGGCAGCGTCACCAAGCGGAAGAACATGGTGTAGGTCGCATACGGCTTGTTGAGCGCAAATCCACTGCGATCGACGATGAGACACGCGACGCTGTTGGATGTCGTCGTGGGATCCAGCCGGCAACCGTAGCTTCCCGTGTGGGCGTAAGCCGATGCCAGGCTCGCGCCGGTACGAGTGGTGATCGGCGCGCCCAGCGACCCATTCTCGAAGTTGAGATTGACTTGGGAAGTCGTTGCGAGCGCGGAACCGGCGCGTCCGAAACCGACAGTCACCGCGACGGTGGTGAGGCCGCCCAGCACGAGAAACCTTCGCCGCCCCAGTCCATGGGGCAGCGAGGGCGTATCACCGGGCGTGTGCACGATCGAAGTAGACCATGCCAATTTCACCTGCACCACTCTGTTCGGTGGCGACCCTTGCTCGAATGTGCCCTTTGACTGGTCAATTTGTACATAGCCCGGCATAGTGCCGCGCCCGGGCCGCTACGGATCAGCGGTTTGACGGATCACCAGCGCGGCGCCCGGATGCCAGTGCGCTTCAGACCACCGCCACCGGCTGGCCGGCGACGGACTCCAGCACCTCGGCGCACCAGGCCAGCAACGCGATGTCGCGCACCGCCTCGCCGCCCGAGCTCACGTCGGCGAACGAGCCGTCCGATCTTGCCACACCCTTGGGACGCGGCACGGACACCGTCGACAGCGGCTGCTTGTAGTGCGACTTGTCGTAGAGGCGTTGTAGCCGCAGCTGCGCCGACTCGGCGAGCACGAGCGGCGAGAACCGGACGGTCGAACCCTTGAGCGACACCTCGGTGATCCCGTGCGAGCGGCAGAGCACCTTGAACCGCGCTACCGCAAGCAGATTCTCGACCTGCGCCGGGATAGGACCGTAGCGGTCGACGAGCTCGGCGCGCACCGCATCCACAGCCGCGTCGGTCGTCGCCGACGCCAGCGCACGGTAGGCCTCCAGCCGCAGCCGCTCGCCCGGCAGGTACTCACCGGGCAGGTTGGCATCGATTGGCAGGTCGACCTTCACGTCCGCGGCCTCGGCCTCGCCCGACTCGCCGCGGAAGTCGGCGACCGCCTCGCCGACGAGACGCACGTACAGGTCGAACCCGACGCCCGCGATGTGCCCGGACTGCTCCCCGCCCAATAAGTTGCCGGATCCCCGTATTTCCAGGTCTTTCATCGCGACCGCCATGCCGGCGCCGAGTTCGGTGTGCTGGGCGATCGTCGCCAGCCGGTCGTAGGCGGTCTCGGTGAGCGGCCGCTCCGGCGGATAGGTGAAGTACGCGTACCCGCGCTCGCGTGCGCGCCCCACCCGACCCCGCAGCTGGTGCAGCTGAGAGAGCCCGAACATGTCGGCGCGATCCACTATCAGCGTGTTCGCGTTGGGGATGTCCAGGCCGGACTCGACGATCGTCGTCGCCACGAGCACGTCGTATCGCTTCTCCCAGAAGCCGATCATGATCTGTTCGAGCGCGGCCTCAGGCATCTGCCCGTGCGCGACGGCGATGCGCGCCTCGGGCACCAGCTCGGCCAGCCTGGCCGCCGCGCGGTTGATCGACTCGATGCGGTTGTGGATGTAGAAGATCTGGCCGTCGCGCAGCAGCTCGCGGTGGATCGCCGCACCGATCTGCTTGGCGTCGTAAGCGCCGACGAAGGTCAGGATGGGATGCCGCTCCTCGGGCGGGGTCAGGATCGTCGTCATCTCCCGCAGGCCGGTCAGCGACATCTCTAGGGTGCGCGGGATCGGCGTCGCCGACATGGTCAGCACGTCGACGGCTGTGCGCAGCGACTTCAGGTACTCCTTGTGCTCGACGCCGAAGCGCTGCTCCTCGTCGACGATGACCAGCCCGAGGTCCTTGAACCGGACGGTCTGCTGTAGCAGCCGGTGCGTACCGATCACGATGTCGACCGATCCGTCCACGATGCCGGCGCTCGTCGCCTCGGCGTCGGACGACGAGGTGAAGCGCGACAGCTCGCGGACCACGACAGGGAACTGCGCCATTCGCTCGGAGAACGTCTGGATGTGCTGGTGCGCCAGCAGGGTCGTGGGGACGAGCACGGCCACCTGCTTGCCGTCCTGCACCGCCTTGAACGCCGCCCGGACGGCGACCTCGGTCTTGCCGTACCCGACGTCGCCGCAGATGACCCGGTCCATCGGGACCTCACGCTCCATGTCCCGCTTGACCTCGTCGATGGCGCCCAGCTGGTCGGGCGTCTCCACATAGGCGAAGGCGTCCTCGAGCTCGCGCTGCCACGGGGTGTCCGGCGCGAAGGCGTGGCCCCTGGTCGCCATTCGCGCGCTGTAGAGACGGATCAGCTGCGCGGCGATCTCCCGGACAGCCTTGCGCGCGCGACCCTTCGTCCGTGCCCAGTCGCTGCCGCCGAGCCGGCTCAGCGACGGCGACTCGCCGCCGACATACTTGGTCACCTGGTCCAGCGAATCGGTCGGGACGAACAGCCGGTCACCGGGCTGGCCACGTCGGGCCGGCGCGTACTCGATGATCAGGTACTCGCGCTCACCGCCGTTTACGGTGCGGCGCACCATCTCGAGGTACTTGCCGACGCCGTGCTGCTCGTGCACGACGTAGTCCCCGGCCTTGAGCTGGATCGGATCGATCGCGTTGCGCCGCCGGGACGGCATCCGGCTGGCGTCTTTGGTCAGCGATCCGCGCTGGCCGGTCAGGTCGGACTCGGTGAGATAGGCCAGTCGCAGGGACGGCGCGACGATGCCGCCGCCGAGACGCCCGGTGGTCACGTCCACCACACCCGGCTCGACACTCGCGTCGGCGACCAGCCGCGCGGGAATGTCCGCGCCGGCCAGCCGTTCGACCGCGCGCTTCGCGGAGCCGTGGCCGTCGAAGACGAGGGCGACCCGCCAGCCCTCGCGCGTCCAGGTCTTGAGGTCGGTGAGAGCGGCCTCCGTGTCGCCGCGGTAGCTGGGCGCCTGGTCGAAGTCGCTGGCGACGGTGCGCTCGGCGGTGAGCCCGCCGATTCCCCACCAGGGCAGACCGAGTTCGAGCGCCTCGGCCTGCACGTCTGCGAGCTCGCGCAGCGACGCCGCGCCCAGGTCGACCGGCGCCCGCCCGCCACCGGCGGCAGCTGCCCACGACGCCTCCAGAAACTCCTGGGACGTCCGCACCAGATCGGACGCGCGCGAGCGCACCCGCTCCGGATCACACAGCACGACGTGCGCGGTGGCCGGCAACTCACGCAATACCAGGCTGAGCTCGTCGACGAGCACCGGTGCGAGCGCCTCCATGCCCTCTACCGCCTCGCCGCGGCTGATCGGGTCGAGCAGTTCGCCGAGCTCGGGATACTGCGCCAGCAGCGCACCCGCCTTCGCCTGCACGTCGGGCGTCAGCAACAGCTCGCGACATGGCGGCGCCCACAGGCCGTGCTCGGCGAGCTCGAGCGAGCGCTGGTCGACGACCTTGAAGTAGCGGATCTCCTCGACCTCGTCGCCGAACAGCTCGACCCGGATCGGGTGCTCTTCGGTCGGCGGGAACACGTCGAGGATCCCGCCGCGGACCGCGAACTCCCCGCGCTTCTCGACCAGCTCGACGCGCGCGTAGGAGATGTCGACGAGGCGTTGCACCACGGCGTCCAGGCCGCCGTCGACGTCCTGCCCCTGTGCCAGCTCCACCGGGACGAGGTCGCCCAGGCCGGGCACCTGCGGCTGCAGGATGCTCCGGACCGGCGCGACGACGACGTCCAGCGGTCCTATCGTCGAGTCGGTCGGGCTGGGGTGCGCGAGGCGTCGCAGCACGGCGAGCCGTCGGCCGACGGTGTCGGCGCGCGGGCTCAGCCGCTCGTGCGGCAGCGTCTCCCAGGACGGGAAGATGGCCACCCGGTCGGGCGGCAGCAGGCTCTCGAGCGCCGCGACGAGGTCCTCGGCCTCGCGACCCGTTGCCGTCACCG
>JALZAI010000369.1 GCA_030948475.1 Actinomycetota bacterium | reverse complement strand
ACTCCGAGGGCTGCGAAGGGGCACCCTGATACGGCGCGCGCGGGTCCTGCTGTGGGGGGCCCTGCTGTGGGGGGCCCTGCTGTGGGGGGTCCTGCTGTGGGGGGTCCTGCTGTGGAGGGTCCTGCTGTGGCGGCCCCTGCTGTGGAGGGCCCTGCTGTGGCGGCCCCTGCTGTGGCGGCCCCTGCGATCGAGAGCTCGATGGCGGTGGTTGCCGCTGCCACGACCCGGATTCAGGGCCCGCGTTCCCGGATTCGGTCATGCGCCTGTCCTCTCCCAGCTGGACGACCCTGCTGAATTGGGGTACCCGCGGCTCATCCCAACCTAACCCGCGCGATATCCGTTTCCGACCTGGCCCGATTCTGGTTCGTGACCCGATTGCGCACGTAAAGGGTGATCAAAGCCCCGATCACGTGATGGTGGGACGTTGCGTGAAACCCGTCCTCGAGTGCGCGCAGCTCGGTTGGCGCCGCGCTTCGCTTCGGCGGTACGCCGACGAGCCAGACCCGTCGCTCGGCCAGGACGGCCCGGCGTAGCCCGGCAGGCCCCTTAATCGTCCCGTAGAGGGTGCCGCTGCGCTCCGGTGACGACGCCACAACCAGGTCACGCACCGCACCGAAGTCGCTCGGGAAGGCCAGCTGCCCCACGGAGAACGGCCGGGCCACGTAGAGGATCCCGTCTCCGTGGTGCGCGTGCTCATGCACGTAGACGCTGAGCGCGTGCATGTCCTGCGGTGCTCCCTGTGGCGTGCGCAGGCGCTGCTGCAGCGGCCATTGGAGGGCGAGCAGCGCAACCATGATCGCGGTGCCGACGAGCCAGACCGCCCCGCGGACGCGACCTTGGTCCACGAAACGGATCACCCGCTCGACCCCGGCACCGACGAGCAGCGCGGCGCCGGGGGCGCAGTACAGGAAGTAGCGCGAGCCGCCGTAGAGCGGATGCGTGATCGCGGACTCGGCCAGCACCACCGCCGGCGGGAGGACGAGCAGTGGTAGCGCGAACCGCACCAAGGTGATGCCCGGTGCGCTGCGGTATCTACGCAGATTCGCAACAGCGCCGACGACGATCAGGGCGCCGTTGACGGCCATGGCGATTCGGGACGGGCCGAGGTACGTCGCGACCAGGCTCAGTGCGGTACCGAAGGTGGCCGGCCGAACCCAGCTGAGCTGGCCCTGCTGGAGCGCGCTAACCACGATGAGCGGGACGAGCGCGATCACCGCGCAACTCACGGTGACGAGCCAGCGCCGCAGCCGCGTCCGATCGGTGCGCGCCCACCAGAGCGTGACTGCGTGGCTCACGATGACCAGGGCGGTCATCTCGTGCAGGTACCCGGTGACCGCCAGGGCGACTCCGTAGGCGAGCCACCAGCGCCGGCTCTGATCCGTCCCGCCCGGCATCGGCCGCAGTGCGCGCAACAGCAGGTAGCTGGTGATCAGCACCGCCGCGGCATCGATGGCATAGGAGCGACCGCCCTGCGCATAGGTGTCGACGAAGGGGATCGTCGTCATCGACAGCCCAGCGAACAACGCGACCCGATTCGAGCCGGACAGCTGCCGTGCGAGCACGCCAGTCAGCGCGACGGCACCGGTCATGGCGATCGCCGACGGCAGTCGCAATGCGATGGTGCCGCCGCCGAACAGGAAGACGACGTGCATGAGCGCGTAATACAAGCCATGCACCGCATCGACGTGGCGAAGCAGGTGCAGCAGCGCGTGCACGGGCAGACGCGCTGCCCAGTAGGTCACCGCTTCGGTGCCGTACATCGACGGACGGCCCAGCCCCCACAGGGCGAGGCCGAGCATCAGCCCGCTCGGCGCGCCGATCGGCGCCCAGCCACGGGCGCGGGCGGCCCAGCGCGCGATCGGAGATACCGTAGCCGCCGATCCCGGCAGGACCTCGGTCGCCACTGCCGCGACGGTAGTTTCGCGCCCTTGAACGGACGTTGAGCTTCTCAGCCAGCTGGCTGCATCGTCGCGAGTACGACGCGGCCGGTGCGATACCGCCATGATGGAAGGGCGCCTTAGGGCGTTGCCCACGACCGAGGAGCTGGCTTGCCTGATGTGCCCGACCAGGAAAAGAGCCCGAGCCGGGCGCGCGATCATCTGGCCAACGAACGGACCTACCTGGCCTGGTTGCGCACCGCACTGGCGGTGATGGCGCTCGGCCTGGCGATCGCGGGTTTCGCCAACTCCGCCAGCACGAGCTCGATTGCATCCGGGTCGATCCTGGTGCTGGTGGGAGCTGCCGGAGTTGTCTACGGAACGCGCCGCTACCAGCGGGTCAATCGCGAACTCGAAGCAGGCTTCTATCAGACCGGCAGCAGGGGCAACGCCGCCGTGGTGACCTCGGCAGTGTTGGTGAGCGCGCTCGTTTTGGCGTTGGTCGTGCTCGCTATCGGCCGGAAGTGACTCGGAGGATCTGATGGGTCAGTTTGGCAAGCGGGACGACATGGTTGTGCACGAGTCCGAGCCGTACAACGCCGAGCCGCCTCGCTCGGGACTGCTCGGTGCGCTGACCGAGGAGTCGTCGTTCTACAGCCGCAATCACGGTCCGATCCCGCAGCTGGACGCGGCGACCTGGCGGCTCACGGTGGACGGCCTGGTCGACCATGAGCTGGTCCTGTCCCTGATCGAGCTCCGCGAGCAGTTCGCCGAGCGATCCCTGGTGGCGACCCTGCAGTGCGCCGGCAATCGCCGGTCCGGCCTGCTCGAAGTGCGCGACATCCCCGGTGAGGATCCGTGGGGGTCCGGGGCGACGTCCACCGCCCACTGGACGGGTGTCGCGCTGGCCGACGTCCTGTCCGCCGCGGGTCTGCACGCCGACGCGCGTCACGTGGCGTTCGCAGCCCCGGACGTCTCGCAGCTGGCCAAACCACCGCAGCCCTACGGCGCCTCGATCGATGTCACCAAGGCCAGCCGCCCCGAGGTGCTGCTGGCCTGGGCGATGAACGGCGTGCCGCTCGCAGCCGTCCACGGCGCGCCGGTACGGGTCATCGTCCCCGGCTTCATCGGAGCGCGCAGCGTCAAGTGGGTCGAGCGGATCACCGCGCAGACCGAACCGTCCGAGAACTACTTCCAGGCAACGGCCTACCGAATGCTTCCGGCCGACGCCGATCCTGGCGCCGCCGGGCCTGGCGACGGGATCTCGCTCACCTCGCTCGCGCTCAACAGCGCCATCCTGAGCCCGGACGCCGGCACGACAGTCGCCGCCGGACCCACCGAGATCACCGGGTACGCCCTGGCCGGAGACGAGCGCGTCGTCGCGCGACTCGACGTCTCCCAGGACGAGGGACGCACCTGGGTGCAGGCCGATCTGGACGAACCGGAGTCGGCCTGGTCCTGGCAGCACTGGCGCACCACACTCGACCTCGCGCCCGGCCAGGTCCGCATCACCGTTCGAGCGTGGGACAGCACCGCCGCTGCACAACCCGAGTCCCCGCGCCACCTCTGGAACCCCAAGGGCTACGTCAACAACTCCTGGGACCGCCTCGAGCTGACCGTCGTCTAGGAGGACGCGACAGACACGGTGCAGCGGGGCGCGGCGGTGATCGTCTGCAGGACGACGCAGTAGCGCTCGGTAAGGCGCTGCAGCGTCGTCAGCTCGTCTGTGCCCGCGTCGGTGTCCAGCTCGAACGACAGCCGGATGTCGGTGAATCCGACCGGCACGCCCGTGCCGATTGCGAGGGTGCCGCGGAAATCGAGCTCGCCCTCGGCGCGCACCGTCCCGCCCCGCACGTCCAGGCCAAGGGACGTCGCGACCGCCCGCAGGGTGACGCCGGCGCAGGCGACGAGCGCCTCCAGGAGCATGTCGCCCGAGCACAACTGCGTGCCGTCGCCGCCGGTTGCCGGGTGCAGTCCCGCCTCGGCTAGTGCCCGGCCGGTCTGCACCGAACAGGACACGCCCTCCCCGAGCTGCCCCGACGCTTGCAGCGTCACAAGCGCGGCGCCGGGCTGGTCCCGGTACTTCTCTTTCAGCGGGCCCTGGATCGCGCTCAGCGTGGTTTCGACCATGCCCTCACGCTAACCCGCCGGCATTGGGTAGCGTTCGAGCCGTGGGGCTGCGCAGGGGGTTGCTGGACTGGCCGGTGGTCCGCCAGCTGTCCGGACCGGACAAGCTGGGACGCGGCGCTGCCGTGGAATCGACGCGTGATGCAGCCGTAGCGCGTACGACAACCGCGGACCGGGTCGTCCAGAGCATCTGCCCATACTGCGCGGTCGGCTGCGGACAGAAGGTGTTCGTCAAGGACGAGCGGGTCGTGCAGATCGAGGGCGACCCCGACTCGCCCATCTCGCGGGGACGGCTGTGCCCGAAGGGCTCGGCCAGCGAGCAGCTCGTGAACTCGCCCGGCCGGCAGACCAAGGTGCTCTACCGGCGTCCGTACGGCACCGAGTGGGAACCGCTCGACCTCGAGACTGCGACCGACATGATCGCCGACCGGATCGTCGACACCCGGGCGCGCACCTGGCAGGACCGCGACGAGAACGGCCAGTACCTGCGCCGCACGCTCGGCATCGCCGGGCTCGGCGGCGCGACGCTGGACAACGAGGAGAACTACCTCATCAAGAAGTTGTTCACTGCCATGGGAGCGATCCAGATCGAGAACCAGGCGCGTATTTGACACAGCGCCACCGTCCCCAGTCTGGGGACTTCGTTCGGTCGTGGCGGCGCGACCACCTTCCAGCAGGATCTGCAGAACTCCGACTGCATCGTCATCCAGGGCTCGAACATGGCCGAGTGCCACCCGGTCGGGTTCCAATGGGTGATGGAGGCCAAGGCGCGCGGCGCGACGGTCATCCACGTCGACCCGCGTTTCACCCGGACGTCGGCGGTCGCCGACATGCACGTGCCGCTGCGGGCGGGCAGTGACATCGCTTTCTTGGGCGGCATCGTCCACTACATCCTCGAGAACGAGAAGTGGTTCCCCGAGTACGTTGTCGCCTTCACCAACGCGGCAACGATCCTGCGCGAGGACTTCGTGGACACCGACGACCTGGACGGGGTGTTCTCCGGCTACGACCCGGAAACCGGCTCGTACGAGACGACGTCGTGGCAGTACGAGGGGGTCGCAGAGCCGGCGGCCGGCGGGCAACGCGAGCCGAGTCAGGGGGAGGACGACGAGTCCCGCCAGGAACGCGGCGGCGGGCACGAGATGGGCGGACACGGCGCGAGCCTGCACGACACGGAGGTGCACCGCGACGAGACACTGCAGCACCCGCGCTGCGTGTTCCAGGTGCTCAAGCGCCACTACGCGCGTTACACCGCGGAGATGGTAGCCGAAACCTGCGGCGTCCCGGTCGAGGCGTTCCAGCGCGTCTGCGAGGCGGTCACCGCGAACAGTGGACGCGAGCGCACGACAGCGTGGGTCTATTCGGTCGGGTGGACGCACCATTCGGTCGGCGTGCAGTACATCCGCGGGTCGGCGATCATCCAGCTGCTGCTGGGCAACATGGGCCGTCCCGGCGGCGGCATCCTGGCGCTGCGCGGGCACGCGAGTATCCAGGGCTCGACCGACATCCCGACCCTGTTCAACCTGCTGCCGGGCTACCTGCCAATGCCGAAAGCCGGTGAGCACGACAACCTCGACGACTACGTGGCGACGATCACCAGCCCGTCCCAGAAAGGGTTCTGGACCGAGGCGCGCAAGTTCACGGTCAGCCTCCTCAAGGCGTACTGGGGCGACGCGGCGAACGCCGACAACGACTTCTGCTTCGACTACCTGCCGCGGCTGACCGGCGACCACGGCACGTACGCCACGGTCATGGACATGCTCGCCGACAAGGTCGAGGGCTATCTCCTGCTCGGGCAGAACCCCGCGGTCGGCTCGGCGCACGGCAAAATGCAGCGCCTCGGCATGGCGCACCTGAAATGGCTGGTCGTGCGCGATCTGAACATGATCGAGTCGGCGACGTTCTGGAAGGACGGCCCGGAGATAGCGACCGGCGAGCTGCGCACCGAGGAGATCGGCACCGAGGTGTTCTTCATGCCGGCCGCGTCGCACGTCGAGAAGGCCGGCTCGTTCACCCAGACCCAGCGCGTGCTGCAGTGGCATCACAAGGCCATCGAGGCGTCGGACGACTGCCGCAGCGAGTTGCACTTCTTCTTCCATCTGGGCCGCAAGCTGCGCGAGCGGCTGGCCGGCTCGACGCTCGAGCGCGACCGTCCGCTGCTCGACCTCAATTGGGAGTACCTGGCCGGCGACCCCGACGAACCGTCCGCCGAGGCAGTGCTGGCCGAGATCAACGGTCGGCACCTGACCGGCGCCAAGGCCGGCCAGCCGCTCAGCACGTACCTGGACATGGCCGACGACGGCTCGACCGACGGCGGCTGCTGGATTTACACCGGCGTCTACGCCGACGGCATCAATCAGGCGGCCCGGCGCAAGCCGGGCCGCGAGCAGTCCTGGGTGGCGCCGGAGTGGGGCTGGGCGTGGCCGGCGAACCGGCGCATCCTCTACAACCGCGCGTCCGCCGATCCGGACGGCCGGCCGTGGAGCGAGCGCAAGGCCTACGTCTGGTGGGACGAAGACGAGCAGAAGTGGACGGGGCACGACGTCCCCGACTTCATGGCGACCATCGCCCCGTCCTACCGCCCCGAGCCCGGCACTGGCGGCGTGGAGGGGCTGTCCGGCGACGACCCGTTTATCATGCAGGCCGACGGTAAGGGCTGGCTGTTCGTGCCCACCGGATTGCTGGACGGCCCGTTGCCGGCGCACTACGAGCCGACCGAGTCACCTGTCCGCAACCCGTTCTACCGGCAGCAAGCCAACCCGACCCGCGAGGTCTTCCCACGCAAGGACAACCTGCAGAACCCGTCGCCGCCGGAGCCGTCCTGGGACGTGTTCCCCTACGTGTTCACGACGTACCGGCTCACTGAGCATCACACGGCGGGCGGGATGAGCCGGTGGCTGCCCTACCTGTCCGAACTGCAACCGGAGTTCTTCTGCGAGATCTCGCCGGGGCTGGCTCGCGAGCGCGGCCTGGAGCACCTGGGCTGGGCGACGATCGTGACGGCTCGCTCGGCTATCGAGGCGCGAGTGTTGATCACCGACCGCGTCGTCCCGCTGACGATCGCGGGCCGAACGGTGCACCAGGTCGGACTGCCCTACCACTGGGGCGTCGGCACCAGCGCGCTCGTGACGGGCGACTCGGCGAACGACCTGTTCGGCGTCACGCTCGACCCGAACGTGCACATCCAGGAGTCGAAGGTCGGCTCGTGCGACATCCGGCCCGGACGGCGTCCGACCGGGCCGGCGCTGCTGACGTTCGTCGAGGAGTACCGCAGCCGCGCGGGCAGCACCGTCTTCACCGGCAACACCCAGCGGACCCCGGAGGGCGCGGATGACTGACCAGGTGGCCGCCGACGCGGGCTGGGCCGATCCACCGCCGCGCAAGGGCTTCTTCACTGACACCTCGATCTGCATCGGCTGCAAGGCGTGCGAGGTGGCCTGCAAGGAGTGGAACGGCGTCCCGGACGACGGTTTCAATCTGCTCGGCTCGTCCTACGACAACACCGGCGCGCTCGGCGCATCGACATGGCGGCACGTCGCCTTTATCGAGCAACCCGCTCCGTCCGGCGACTTCCGCTGGCTGATGTCCTCGGACGTGTGCAAGCACTGCACGCATGCAGCGTGCCTGGACGTCTGCCCCACCGGGTCGCTGCTCCGTACCGAGTTCGGCACCGTCGTCGTCCAGGAGGACATCTGCAACGGCTGCGGCTACTGCGTACCCGCGTGCCCGTTCGGCGTGATCGACCGGCGGATCGGCGAGCAGGGCACCAAGAACGTCGGCATCGCACAGAAATGCACGCTCTGCTATGACCGGCTCGACGCGGGTCAGACACCGGCGTGCGCGCAGGCCTGCCCGACCCAGTCCATCCAGTTCGGTGATCTGGACGAACTGCGGTCTCGTGCTCAACAGCGGGTCGAGACGCTGCAGGCACAGGGGATCACCGACGCTCGCCTCTACGGCGAGAACCCGGACGACGGGATCGGTGGCGCGGGCGCGTTCTTCCTACTGCTGGACGAGCCGGAGGTGTACCGGCTGCCGCCGGATCCGGTTGTCACGACGCGCGATCTGCCAGCCATGTGGAAGCAGGCCGGCCTGGCGGCCGTGACCCTGCTGGTCGGCGCGGCCGCCTCGTTCCTGGGGCGGCGGCCATGACCGTCTCTGCCGGGCACGCGCGCAGACGCCGGGGCGGGCGTGATGGCGATCCGGTCGTTCCGGACGCGACGTTCACGTCCTACTACGGCCGGCCGGTCGTCAAGGCCGCGCCGTGGCAGAACGACATCCCCGCGTACCTCTTCCTCGGTGGGCTCGCCGCGGGTTCGTCGCTGCTGGCCGCCGGTGCCGAGCTGAGCGACCGTCCGGCACTGCGACGCACCGGGCGCCTCGGCGCGCTGGCCGGCGTCAGCCTCAGCATCGCCGCGCTGGTGCACGACCTGGGCCGGCCGTCCCGCTTCGTCAACATGCTGCGCGTCGCCAAGCCGACCTCGCCGATGTCGGTGGGGACGTGGCTGCTCACTCTGTACGGACCCGCTGCTGGCGTCGCTGGGGTGGCCGAGCTGAGCGGCCTGTTGCCGCGGCCGGTGCGCCGCCTGGTTGGGGTGCTGGCGCGTCCGGCCGGGTTGGGCGCCGCCGGGCTCGCTCCGGCCGTCGCGTCCTACAC
>JALZAI010000353.1 GCA_030948475.1 Actinomycetota bacterium | reverse complement strand
GCACCGAGACGAGCACGACCTCCGCGACGCCCGCGACCGCGGCGTTGACGAGGTTGGCGTTGCCCCGTTCGTCGACCGCGACCGGTCCGGCGCCTCGACCGCCGAGGAAGCCATGCACCGCGGAGACGACCACGGACGCTCCGACGATCAACTCGTCGAGCCCGTCGCGGCTGCGCACGTCGCAGGCCACGACCTCGACTTCGCCGCCGAACAGTGCCCATGCGCGGGCGGCGTCGCGGACCAGCACCCGGACTGCCTGCCCCCGCGTGAGCAACTCGGCGACGATCCGCTGGCCTAGCAGTCCGCTGCCCCCCGCAACCACGATCACGTCGGCGTGTCCGCATGCACCTGGACCCGGACAGCGTCATCGACCGTCGTGGCGCTCTCCTCGACCGGTTCGAGGTAGAAGCGGGCCGAGCTCGCGCGACCGTTCTGCAATCCGAAGACGATGACGCCGCGCATCAGGTGTTGGGTGCCATCGACCCGGGTACCGCTCATCTCCCACTCCGACCACACCTCGGAACCGTTGACCGCGTATCCGAGGACACGGGATTGCACGTCAGGGACGAACCCGAAGATCTGCCGCCAGTTGGTTCGGACCTGCTCGCTGCCCTTGAACGCGCGCCTGGGGTGGGCCGGCGCCTCGTTGCAGTAGTCCGGGGTGAAGCAGTCGACAAGCGCATCGAGGTCGTGGTCGTTCGTCGCCTGCTGCAGCCGCAGGAGGAAGGGGTGAATGTCCTCGGGCATGTGATCCTCAATTCCGTTACAATCGTCTGTATCGATTATTCGGAGTATGGGATGTGGAATGACGGACGTCAAGAGGCACTACAACGGGGCGGCTCGCCGGGCACAGGCTGAGCGGGTGCGCGAGGCGCTGGTCCGCGTAGCGCACGACCTGCTGCTCGGTGGCGGTTACGCCGCCCTCACGATTCCCAAGGTCGCGCAGGCCTGCGGAGTGTCCGCGGAGTCGGTCTACAAACGCTTCGCGGGCAAACCAGCCCTGGTCCGTGCCGTGGTCGAGCAGGCTCTGCGCGGACGCGGCCCGGTAGCCGCCGAAACCCGCTCCGACGAACTCGGCACCGATGATCTCCAGCAGTTGCTGCGCGGCTGGGGCCGGCTCTCGGCCGAGGTCGCACCTCTGGTCGCGCCGATCCTGCTCCTCCTGCGGGTCGCGGCCGCGCACGATCCCGAACTCGCGTACCTCGCGCAAGATCTCGACAACAATCGACGGGCCCGCATGACCGACAACGCCCGCCGCCTCGCCGGCGCCGGGCACCTACCCACACCGATGGCCGTCGCGCAGGCCACCGACATCCTGTGGACCTACAGCTCCCCAGAGGTGTACGACCTGCTCGTCACACGCAGCGGCTGGAACCTCGAGCAATACGCCACCTTCATCGCAGATGGCCTAACCGCCCACCTGTCCCCCGACCGAGGCGATGCTCTGCCACCCCCGAGCATCGGCAAATCGCGCAGCGGCAGTGAATAGAAGCACCGTTAGCGAGAGACAGACCCGGTTTCTCGTCGAGAGCGCGGTCCCCACCGACCGAGCGCCCGTCCGAGGATGCCAGCCTGACCGCTGACGGGTCGAGGATGTGATACTCCTCGAAGCCCCTCAGGGTGTGAGTCGCAGCGTTATCTGACACGCTTTCGCGCCGCTATGGGGACGGCGCGAGCCTTTGGGATGGAACCGGGATCGCTGAGGGTTGGTGCGGAAGCGACGCCCAGCGGCAAGGTGAAGTAGCCAGCTGGATCGACTGGGTGTGAGCTCTTCAGGCCGGGGAGGTAGTGGTCGCGCAGGATTGCTGCCATTACTTCGCGGCGGCTGTGGACGCCGGTCTTGTTGAAGACGGACTTGAGGTGGTCCTGCAGTGTGTTCGGTGAGATCCACAACTCTGCGGTGATCTGGGCGGTCGAGCGGCCGGTGCACAGCAGGCCGGTGACGGCGCGTTCGCGTTCGGTCAGGCCGTAGGCGCGCATGATCACGGCGGCAACCTCGGTCGGTGTCGCGGGCTCGATGATGACGGCGATCTGGCCACCGTCGCCGTGCGGGCCGCTGAGCCGTGAGGCGTGCAGAACGATCCATTGGCCGGCTTTGGTGCGCAGCCGCAGCCGCGGGACGCGAGCTGCCACCTCTGGTTGGTGGTTGTTGTCTGGGCGGCGCAGCAGGGCCGCGGCCGTTCGGACCTCCGCCGGGACGCCTGTGTCGGCTGAGGGTTGGCCGAGTTCGGCGAACCAGATCCGCGCGGCCTCGGTTGCGGCGATCAGTTCCCCGGATCGGTCGAGCACGACCAGCCCGGGAGCGTCCGGTGTCGGGCGTGTGACGGCGGGCATCAGCAGGCCGGCACGGAGGCCTTCGGCCAGATGCGGGGTGAGCCGCTTGATGAATGAGACCTCCGGGTCGGAGAAGGTGTGCCCGATCTCGCGGTGCAGGCACATCAGTCCCCAGCAGGTGTCGCCGGTGCGCAGAACTGCGCGCAATTCGTCGCCGAGGCCGAGCGGTTCCAGCAGGTCGCGGTAGCGGGCGCTGGCGTGCAGGTCATCGCCGGTGGCGCGGAACAGTGTTCGCACGCCGACGGCGTTCTGGGCCAGTTCGGTCCATTGGTTGTGGTCGTGGCCGCGGAACTCGTTGTTGATGAAGTCGCCGGTGGTGCGGTCGGGAATCCCCTCGCGGAAGGCCTGGGTGAACAGCAGCGTCGCCGGGTCGCTGGTGGCCCACCACAGCGCGTCGACGGGTAGCACTCGCCGCATCCTGGCCAGCACCTCGGTCTTGAGCCGCTCGGGCGCATAACCGCGGTGGCAGGCCTCAATGATGGACGTGGTGACGTCCTGTACCGTGCCCCGACTGGCCATCGAGGGCCCCTCTGTCCGCCGGTCCTTACTCTAGAACCTCGTAACGATCTCGTACCGGCCGCGCGAGACCAGCTCGACGCCGGTGGCGGCGACCGTCGATGCCCGGCTGGCCTCCGCGTGCTGATCGCTGACCAACGCAGCCTCCTCGCTGTCCCACATGGTCAGGGTCATGGCCGTCTGGCCGGACCGGTCGAGGAAGAACATCGCCCCTGCCACCCCCGGCAAGCTGCGCACCATCGCCGCGACCTGGTCGGTGACATGGCCGGCCCAGTTCTGCAACGCCTCAGGTGAACCGGTCCACATAGATGTCCTGGCGAACATGATGACCTCCATCGCTTCGAGTTCCGATACCCCACACCATCAGCCGCGCGGCCGCGCCCCGCCATCCCAGAACTCTGGGATGGCGCGAAGGCGGGTGCGGTCACGGTGGGATCGGAGCCGCAGTCGGGCGCGAGTCCTTGCATGGAGTTGAGCGCGCGAGCGCACCGTGCACGCCCGAACGACCCCTACAGTGGTCCACGTCGGGCTCCTTCGGTCGGTTTGCGTGGTCGCTTCCGATCTTGAAGACCCGACCTTCATCTCCCGGCCCACGAGTGCTCAGCGCGGACGGTAGGCGTCGCATCGAAGCTCGATAGCGACGACGTCAACCCGGCCGGCTTCCTCGTTGATGCGATAGATGACGCGGAAGTCGCCGCGGCGCGCATTGTGCAGCCCGGCCAGTTCAAGCCGCAGCGCCTTGCCGACACGCTGCGGATTCTCGGCCAACGGCCCGTAGACCAACTCAACGACCGCGTGCCCGACCTTCGTCGGGATCTTGCGCAGATTGCGTTGTGCCGCCGGCGTCCACGCGATCACGTAGGCCCCGCGTCAGCCTGTCAATAGAGCCCGCGCCTGATCCTTCGTGAGGATGGTTACATCCGCGGTCTGCACCTCGGCCAGCTGTCACGGATCTGGGCCAACAGCTTCGGACGAGCCATGACGTCGAGCGTCTCCTCCAGCGACTCCAAGTCGTCGACGCTGATGACGACAGCCGCTCGCCGGCCGTGTTTGGTGATGACCACCCGGTCGTGCTCACGCTCGACCTGGTCAACGACTTCCGACAGGCGGTTCTTGACGTCGCGAAGCGGCATCGACGGGTCGACAGTCATAGCTACAAGTGTAGCTATGTTGGTTGCAGGTTCGGGAGCGGCTCTCGGAGACTCAGGCACACTGCGCACCAGTGTCCGGTTAGAGTCCCAGCCGCCATTTATTGACACTCCCTGACACGGGTCATAGGATTCAATCTGACCCTTCGGTGGGTGGGAGGGCATGTAATGGGCGGGCAGCGGGTCGGCTACATCCGGGTGAGCAGCATGGACCAGAACGCTGACCGACAACTGGACGGCCTCGAACTAGATCGAGTGTTCACCGACATGGCCTCCGGCAAGGACGTCGCGCGGCCGCAGCTCGACGAACTGCTCACCTTCGTCCGGGGCAGCGACACCGTGATCGTGCACAGCCTGGACCGGCTCGCCCGCAGTCTCGACGACCTACGCCGACTCGTCTACGGCCTCACCGCCCGCGGCGTCCGCGTGCAGTTCGTCAAAGAAGAGCTCATCTTCATCGGCGACGACTCACCGATGGCAACCCTGCTGCTGTCGGTGATGGGGGCATTCGCCGAGTTCGAACGCGCCCTGATCCGCGAACGCCAACGCGAGGGCATCGTCTTGGCCAAGCAACGCGGCGCCTACCGCGGCCGCCGCCGATCTCTCACCAGTGAACAAGCCGCGCTCTTGGCGGCTCGGGCAGCCGCCGGCGTCGCGAAGGCGGAACTGGCACGCGAGTTCGGTGTCAGCCGCGAGACGATCTACCAGTATCTCCGTGCCGCGGCTGGACAGGCTCAACCAATGATGCCGGCGGAGATTACCAGCCGGCACCGCACCCGGAACGGTTCAGCGTCGGGCGGCGTCGCAGCTATGGACCGATCGGGCATCGCCGAGCGAGGAGAGCGGTCAGAGTGACGCTAGCCAGGACCCCGCAGCGGTACGCAACTGTTCTGCGAGCGAGCGCGGCTGCGATCTGCCTAGTCGCTGGCATTGTCTGCGGCGCCGTTTCGGTGTTTTCGGATAGTCGCCTCGCGTGTGCGGTGTGGGTCATCGCGGCCATGGGTTTCACATCGCTCGCCAGCCTGGTCTTTGGATCGAGCGCGCGGGCGTTTAGTTCGGACCAACCAGGGTGAGCTTGTCCGGCGACCACAACGCAGGGAGTCGGGCCGGGATGGAGTCGGCGACCGCAGCGGGTTCCCATCATGTGCACCGGGCAGCAAGTCGCGAGCGAGCTGAATCGAGGACCGCCTTCGCCCGTTACGTGGAGCCAGAGATCGAGATGCTGCTGCGCGTAGCCCGCACGCTGACCGGCTCCTGGCCCGATGCCGAGGATCTGGTGCAGGACACCTTGGTGCGCGCATATCGGGGCATCGCCGGGTTTGACGGTGCGCACCCGCGGGCCTGGCTGCTGACGATCCTGCGCAACACAAACGCCAACTCCCGGCGGCGTCCGCGCCCTGACCTAATCGATGACGGCGGCGAGTTGGACCGGCAACGGCCGGCGTTCGGGGCCGCGGTGGCGCCGAGCCCGGAACAGATCGTCACCGACCGAGTACTCCGCCACGAGCTGCAGCGCGCAGTGGACGCGCTGGATGATCGGTTCCGGGTCGTCCTGCTGCTGATCGATGTCGACGACCTCACCTATCGCGAGGTGGCCGACGTCCTCGGCATGCCGATCGGGACGGTGCTGTCGCGCTTGAGCCGGGCCCGCGAACGCATCCGCGTCCACATGCGCACCCACCCACCGTCGGGGAGGTCCTCATGATGGTCAATCCGAGCCGAATGTGGACGTGCCACTGGGCACGCCGCCGCGTGCACCGCTACCTCGACGCCGACCGGTCGCTGCCGCTGACGGCTCGAGAAATCCGGCGCCTGGAAGCCCATCTGGCCATCTGCGCGCGGTGCGCCACGACCGCTTCGGATTACCGCAAGCTGAGTCGGGCCCTGGCCGACTGGTCGCAGCTTCGCGCTCCCGACCCGGCAATGGTGGAGCGGATGCACGCCACCGTCCGCGACCTGGTCGCCGAAGATGCCAGATGACCAGTTGGCGCCGGCACTCCGGGGCCGTGACGCCCACAGCAACCGGGATCTTCGCCGGCGAAGATACGGCGACAACCACCCCGGATGCGGCAGTTGACTACTGAACGTGTGGGCTGTGGTGTTGGTGTACTCGCTAGCGGCATGTCAGCCGGCGTTCTGGTTCGCGAAGATGGGCAGTTTCGGGTGACCCGCGGCCTTCAAGCCAGCCGGTGGTCACGCGCGGATCTGGTGTTGCGGTTGCGGCCGCGGCTCGCGAAGAAGTCAGACCGTGACCAGGACGTCCGACAAGGGCTTGCGCTTGATCGCCGGCACGTGGGCGCCCGGCGCCGGCCAACCGATCGGGATCATCACGAACGCGCGTTCCTCGGGGGGCCGGCCTAGGACTTCGTTTATCCAGCGCATCGGGCTGGGCGTATGCGTCAGCGTGGCGAGCCCGGCGTGGTGCAGCGCGGCGAGCAGGAACCCGGTCGCGATCCCCACGGACTCCTTGGCGTAGTAGGGCTTGGGCGACTGCGGTCCCTTGTGCAGTTCGAAGACGACGATCACATACGGCGCCGTTTCGAGGAACGGTTTACGCCAGTCCGTGCCGAGCGGTTCCAGCGCAGCCAGCCACTCCTCCGCAGCCCGACTGTGGTAGAAGCGACGCTCCTCCTCTTCCGCGCCCAGACGCAGGCGGCGCTTGGCCTGGGCATCGCAGACGAGAACGAATCGCCACGGTTGCAGATTCGCACCGCTCGGTGCGCTCGCCGCGGCGGCTATCGCGTCGCGGATGATCTCGATCGGCACCGGGTCCGCGGAGAAGTCACGGATGGTGCGGCGGCGTTGCATGATTTCGCGGAACGCTCGCGCGGCCGCGGCGGCATTGCTCGAGGAGGTCACCGGCGCCGGCGCCGGCTCGGTGCGATATCGGGGGTCCACGGACACGCCGGCAGTGTATTGCGAACGCCCCGGCCAAAGATCGCGCATCAACGCCGCTCTGACCGGCGGCGAGCTACACGGGCCGAACGGCGTGACCACGCGCTGGATCGCCTCGGGTCAACGACCAGTGCTCGGGAAGCCCAGCGGGTGTTCGCCGGGTTACCGCTACATGGATGCGTCGGCGGCGATCGTGGTGGAGGTGTACTGGCGGCAGGGCTGCCCGTACTGCGCTCGACTGCGGCGGAGCCTCAGCCGCCGGGGCATTGAGGCTCGGTGGCACAACATCTGGGAGGATGAAGCGGCTCGCTCGTTCGTGCGGCAGGCCAATCGGGGCGACGAGACGGTCCCCACCGTGCGAGTAGGTCAGCAGGTGCTGACCAACCCCACCGGTGCGCAGGTCGCGCAGCTGCTACCCGCCCGCGCTGGCGACCCGGCGCAGCCGGGGCACCGCGTCGGCCGGGCGACCGCGTGGCTCACCAGGCTGACGGGGCGGTGACACCGTCGACGGGTGGCGCGACTGCCGGCGGCTGTGCCCGGCCGCAGGGCAGGCCTGCCAGTCGAGTGCGGCTAGCACGCTATAGCCGGGGCGCCCGGTTCTACGATGTGCTGTCCGGTGAGGGTGTGGTCTATCGCGCCGGCCGTCTGCGCGGCATCGCGGCCCTGCACCTGAGCCCGGGAGCACGAGTGTTGGACGTGGGCTGTGGCACTGGTCTGAACCTGGCGCCGGTGCTCAGCCGGATCGGCCCGGCCGGACGCGTGCTCGGCGTCGACCGCAGCGACGCGATGCTGGGTCAGGCGAGGGCCCTAGTGGCCAGACGGAGCTGGGTGAACGTCGACCTTCGTGCCGGCGATGCCGGCCGGCTGGCGAGGATCGTCGGTGACGCGGCCGGCTTCGATGCGGCGATCTTCACCTACTCGCTGTCGATCATCGATGAGTGGAAGGACGCGTTCGACCAAGCGATTGGCCTGCTGCGACCCGGGGGCCGGATCGCGGTGGTGGATATGGCGATGCCTGTCGGACGGTGGCGGGTGTTGTGGCCACTGG
Source organism: Actinomycetota bacterium (assembly GCA_030948475.1). Taxonomy (GTDB): domain Bacteria; phylum Actinomycetota; class Actinomycetes; order Mycobacteriales; family Jatrophihabitantaceae; genus JALZAI01. The sequence continues at coordinate 657 of JALZAI010000353.1, read as the reverse complement.
CCAGGCTGGCCTGCTTCACCGGGGGCGCCGACCCGTACCGGGCTCCATGGAACCGACTGCTCACCGCCACGGAACAGACGACGCATGAGGTCATCAAGGGCGGCCACATCCACATCGCCACCGGCACCTGGACCGATCCCCGCACGGTCAGCCGATGAGCCCCCAGGACCCGGCCCCGCCGGACGGGCAGGCGTGGGACCTGCTAGTCGTTGGCGGCGGCACCGCGGGCATCGTCGGCGCCAAAACGGCCGCAAGCCTGGGCGCCAGCGTGCTGCTGGTCGAGCGCGAGCGGACCGGCGGCGACTGCCTGTGGACCGGGTGCGTCCCGAGCAAGGCGCTGCTCGCCGCCGCACATGCTGTCGCCGACGCGCGTGGCGCGGCCCGCTACGGGATCCACGTCCAGGGTATCGAGGTCGACTTCACCGCCGTGCTGGCCAGCGTGCACGCCGCCATCGCCGCGATCGCGCCCGCCGATTCTGCCGAGGCGCTGCGCGCGTCAGGTGTGCGCGTCGTCAAGGGAACGGCGCGGCTGACCGGACCCCACACTGCCGAGATCGACCACCTGCCGGTGCGATGGCGGCAGGTGCTGCTCGCGACCGGGGCGGCACCGTCGTCGCCGCCGGTACCGGGGATTACGGGACCCGCCTTTTACACCAG
>JALZAI010000342.1 GCA_030948475.1 Actinomycetota bacterium | reverse complement strand
TTCCGGCGCCGGCCGAACAGGCCGTTCCGGCCCCGGCCGAGAAGTCGGGTCGGCGGCGAGTCGCGAAGTCGGGTCGGCGGCGGGTCGAGAAGCCGGTTCGGGCGCCGGTTCAGGAGCGGGCGCGGGTAGCCGCCCAACCCGCCGATCTCGAGGAATCTGCGCAGGACGGCGATCGGGACCCCGAGGCGGGCCCCGTGGTCGAGGCCGCGGACGAGCTGCCGGCGGGGACGCGGCGGGTCTCGGCGCTGCAGCACAAGCCCGGAACCAGGCGCCTGGTGCGCCGCCGCGGCTCGCCCCGGGTCCCCGGACGCCGTCATTCACGCCGGGGTCGGGTCGCAGGCGTGCTGGCGATCGTCGTCGCTGCGGCGCTGATCTGGTTCCTGGTCCAGTTGTTTCAGCCCTTTCAGGGCGCCGGCCACGGCAGCGTGACGGTGACGATCCCGGCGAAGTCCGGCGTCGGCCAGGTCGGAGACCTGCTCCAGCACGACGGGGTGATCGTCTCGAGTTTCTTCTTCGGACTGCGCGCGACCCTCGCCGGGGAGCGGAGCAGTCTGCTCCCGGGCACCTACCATCTCAAGCTGGGGATGCCCTACGGCAAGGTACTGAGCGTCCTGACGACGCCGCCACCGGCGGCGAAGGTCACCGCGCTCACGCTGACCGAGGGCCGCACGCGTCGTCAGATCGACGTGCTTCTGCGCCATCAGGGCGTCTCCGGCAGCTACGCAACGGCGTCCCGCCACTCGCGCTTCCTGGATCCGACCGGCTACGGCGCCCCGCGCAGCACGGCGTCGCTCGAGGGCTTTCTGTTCCCGTCCACCTACCAGCTCCGTGAGCCGATCAGCGTGGGGGCGCTCGTCGCCGATCAGCTGAAGCAGTTCCGCAAGGTGTTCGCCGGGGTGAACCTCGCTGACGCGCGCCGGCATCATCGCACGCCCTACGATGTGCTGATCGTCGCTTCGATGGTGGAGGGGGAGACACCGACCGCCCACGATCGCCCACTGATCGCGTCCGTGATCTACAACCGCTTGCGCGACGGCATGCCACTCCAGCTCGACTCGACCGTTCGCTATGCGGTCGGCAACTACACGACCCCGATCACTCAGTCGCAGCTGAGCTCGCGGTCGCCCTGGAATACGTACGCGCACAAGGGGCTCCCGCCGACGCCGATCGACAACCCGGGTCTGGCATCAATCCAGGCGGCCTCCCACCCGGCGAGCACCAACTACCTGTTCTTCGTAGCCAAGCCGTGCGGCAACGGCGCGAGTCTGTTCGCTTCGACCTACGCGCAATTCCAAGCCGACACCAACCGGTACGAAGCGGCGCGCGCGAAGCGAGGCGGGCGCTCACCGGTGCATTGCTAGCGCAAACTCGACTCGGCGTCCTCGGCTGGCCCGTGGCCCACAGCCGCTCGCCGGCGATGCACAACGCGGCGCTGGCCGCCGTCGGGCTGGAGTCCTGGCGCTACCAGTTGCTCCCGGTCCCGCCCGAACGATTCGCGGAGACCGTCGTCGCGCTGCCCGGCGCCGGCTTCCGGGGGGCGAACGTCACGATCCCGCACAAACGCAGCGCGCTGGCACTCGCCGATGTCGCGACATCGCGCGCGCGGGCGATCGGAGCCGCGAACACGCTCGTGTTCGAGCCCGACGGCACCGTCAACGCCGACAACACCGACTCGCCCGCCCTACTGGCGACGCTGCCGTTCTCGATGTCCGGCCGGACGGCATTGGTGCTCGGCGCCGGCGGGATCGCCCGCGCCGCCGTCTGGACGCTTCTGGACGCCGGAGCCAGCGAAATCCACGTCTGGAACCGCACTCCCGCCAGGGCTGAGGAGCTGTGCGCAGAGATTGGGGGCAGGCCGGTGCGCGGACTCGGGCCCGCCGACCTGCTCGTCCACTGCACGTCCAGTGGGCTGGACGGAACCAGCTCGGCGTTCAAGCAACTGCCGCTGGCGGCCGACAAACTCGACAGGTACGGATGCGTGGTTGATTTCGTCTACAGCGCCTCGGGCACCGAGCTCGTGCGAGCAGCGCGTGAGCGCTCGCTTGACGTCGTCGACGGTCTCGAGTTGCTGGTCGGGCAGGGAGCGCTGAGCTTCGAGCAGTTCACCGGCCGTCCAGCCCCGGTCGACGTCATGGCGAGGGCGGTGCGGACCGACCGACAACGTCTCCCCGCCTAGCCACGGCGCTATCGTGACGTGCGGTGATCGTCACCGAGGCAGTCAAGGAATATCTCGCCGGGCTCCGTCCCGAGCCCGATGCCGTGCTGGCCGAGATGGAGGCCCACGGTACTCGCGATCGAATCCCGATCGTCGCACCCGAGACCGGGGCGCTGCTGCAGGTGCTGGCGGCGTCCAGGAGAGCTGCCCGCGTGGTCGAGGTGGGCACCGCAATCGGGGTCTCGACGCTCTATCTGGCCCGGGCGCTGCCGGCCGGCGGGACCATCATTTCGTTCGAGATCGACGAGGAGCGGCATGTCGCCGCTCAGGCGTATCTCGAGCGCGCAGGGGTGATCGACCGCGCCGATCTCCGTCTTCAGGACGCGCGCGAGGGCCTGGCCTCGCTGCAGCGCCCCTTCGACATGGCGTTCATCGACGGGGTCAAGTCCCAGTACATCGACTACTTCGACCTGGTGCTGCCGCTGCTCGGTCCCGGCGCGGTCCTGGCGGTGGATAACGTGTTGATGTCAGGGACCGTCGCCGAGGGTCAGTCCGACGGCCACTGGACCGATGAACAGATCGCCACCGCGCGGGCGTTCAACGAGCGCCTGTTGGCCAGGCCCGAGCTGTCGGCGACGGTGACGCCAGTGGGCGACGGCGTGCTGGTGGCGGTGCGCCGGTGAGCCCCGGTGCGAACCCGCGCAAGCGGGCCGGACTGCCGGACGAAGATCGCGCGGCCTGCACCCCGTGCCGAGGCACGGGCAAGGTGATATCCGGGCTGGACGGCTCGCCGCACGAGGTCACCTGCCCATGGTGC
>JALZAI010000325.1 GCA_030948475.1 Actinomycetota bacterium | reverse complement strand
GTGTTTGCACTGTGGTAGACACCGAGCCAAGTCAAGTGATCTCGTACGCATCCCCGCTTGTCACTATGGGCGGCTGGTGGCAGGGCGGTCGATTACACGCCCCTGAAACCGGCGCCCTTGTGCGCGGTGATTCACGCCATGGCACGCGACCAGTGACAGGACGACTCGTGTATCACTTCCGGTATCAGGAAGCCGCCGTTTGGCGCCGGCGCGCAGGCTGAAAGCATGGTCGTGATGAACCGGCTCGCGTCCTCGACCAGCCCGTATCTGCGTCAGCACGCCGACAACCCGGTCGAGTGGTGGGAGTGGTCGGCCGAGGCGTTCGCCGAGGCGCGCCGCCGCGACGTGCCGGTGCTGCTCTCCGTGGGGTACGCCGCCTGCCACTGGTGCCACGTGATGGCGCACGACTCGTTCGAGAGTGCCGAAGTCGCCGAGCTCATGAATGAGCACTATGTCAGCGTCAAGGTCGACCGTGAGGAACGACCGGACGTCGATGCGGTCTACATGGAGGCCACCACCGCGTTGACCGGGCAAGGTGGCTGGCCGATGACCTGCCTGCTCACGCCGGACGGCGCGCCCTTCTTCGCCGGGACGTTCTTCCCGCACGCGCAGTTCGTCGAGCTGCTCAGCAACGTGGCCACGGCCTGGCGTGAGCGGCGCGCGGAGGTGCTCGCGGCCGGGCAGCACGTGGTCACCGCGCTGGCCAACGCGACGTCATCGATTGCGATCGCGGGCGCTGACATCCCGACGGCAGCCCAGCTGAACGCCGCCGCGGCACAGCTTGCTTCGCAGTTCGACGCAGCCAATGGCGGCTTCGGCACCGCGCCCAAGTTCCCGCCGTCCATGGTGCTCGAGTTCCTGCTGCGACAGCACGAGCGCACCGGCGACCCGCAATCGCTGGCGACCTGCGAGGTGACGTTCGAGGCGATGGCGCGCGGCGGCATGTACGACCAGCTGGCCGGGGGATTCGCCCGCTATTCGGTGGACTCACGGTGGGTCGTGCCGCACTTCGAGAAGATGCTTTACGACAACGCGCTGCTGCTGCGCGCGTACCTGCACTGGTGGCGGCTGTCCGGTTCGCCGCTGGCCGAGCGCGTTGTGCGCGAGACCGCGGACTTCCTGCTGCGCGACCTGGCAACGCCCGAGGGCGGATTCGCGTCCGCGCTGGATGCTGACACCGACGGCGTCGAGGGGCTGACCTACGTGTGGACGCCCGATCAGGTTCTTGAGGTGCTCGCAGCCGACGCCGATGCCGCGGCTGAACTGTTCGAGGTCACCGAGCGCGGGACGTTCGAGCACGGCGCCTCGACGCTGCAGCTGCGTTCGGATCCGTCCGACCCGGTGTGGTTCGAGGAGGTGCGGACGCGGCTGCTCGCCGCGCGCTCGATCCGTCCGCAACCGGCGCGCGACGACAAGGTGGTGACTGCGTGGAACGGGCTGGCGCTCGCCGCCCTCGCCGAGGCCGGCGTGCTTCTGGACACGCGCTACCTGGACGCGGCACGAGGCTGCGCAGAGCTGCTGCTCGGTACGCACCTCGTCGAAGGGCGGCTGCGCCGCACGTCGCGCGACGGAGTTGTAGGCGACGCGCTCGCCGTGGCCGAGGACTATGGCGATCTCGCCGACGGGCTGCTCATCTTGCATCAGGCCACGGCCGAACCGCGCTGGCTGATCGCGGCCGGCGATCTGCTCGACTTCGCCCTCGCCCACTTCGGCGACGGGCAGGGCGGGTTCTTCGACACCGGCGACGACGCCGAAGCGCTGATGCGCCGCCCGAAGGATCCCACCGACAACGCCACGCCGTCCGGCTCCAGCGCACTTCTGGGTGCGCTGCTCACGTACTCGGCGCTGACCGGATCGCTCGAACACCGCACCTCAGCCGAGGCCGCGCTGCGGACCGTGAGCGAGCTCGGGGTCGCCCAGCCGCGCTTTCTCGGTTGGGCGTTGGCCGCTGCCGAAGCCATGGTGGGCGGTCCGGTCCAGATCGCGGTCGCCGGCGGGTACCGCATCGGGGTCGAGCTTGCCGCGGCGGCCTGGCGCGCCCGTCCGCCCGGGGCGGTGGTGGTCGCGGGGGAGCCAGACGCCGCGGGCGTGCCGCTGCTGGTCGGTCGGGGTCTGGTCAACGGCAGTCCGGCCGCGTACGTCTGCCACGGGATGGTATGCGACCTGCCGGTGACCGACGTCGCGGACCTGCTGCGCGACCTCGCTGCACGCTGAGCGGATCGCGGGTTGAGTCACGGATCGCGACGCCGCGCTCCGTCACACACCGGCGATCCGTCGCTCAGCCAATCGCGGGCGCGGTATGTCCGGCTAGATCGATGGGCCCTCGCCGCGGAGCTTGTCGACCGCGCTCATCGCCTGCCGCAGACCGGCGAGCCAGTCCTCGGTGTGCTCGCCGACCAGCGTCACGCACCAAGCCAGCGCCTCGGAGCGAGACCGTGCCACGCCCGCGTCGACCAGGGTGTCGAGTACCCGCCGCTCGTCCTGCCGGAGCCGGGTCATCACCGGCACCGCCAGGTGGGTGAACAGCACCCGGGTGTCCCCAATCGCCGCGCCCCACGCGAGCTTACGGCCATAACGGGCCTGGGCTTCGTCGGCGATCTGCATCCGCGCCTCACGGGTCTGCTCGCGAAAGCGCCCGATCCGGCCCTGTGCCGCCGCGGCCTTCGCGCCGTCGCCGTCGTCAGCTCCCTCGGGATTCTCGGGGGCGGCGAGCTCGCCGATCACCACGATCTCCTCGCGGTCGACCGTCACGCTCGGCGCGCCAGTAAACCAGTCTTCGGGCAACCGTCCGATCAGCCAGGCCGGCGCGTCGTCCGCCGGGGGTAGGTCGGCCTGCTGCCAACCGCCCGGGCGCCCGAATCCGTGTCCCCGGCCTCGTCCTTGTGCTCTCATTGCATTACCTCCTAGTGGTTCTTCTTGCCATTACAGCATTACACCTCGGAGGAAGCGAGCATATTCTCTGCCGGCGAACGCAGCCAGATTGGTTGATCATCGCGTCTGGTGACCGAAATCGCGCACAGACGCGAATGATCAGCGAGGGCGGCCTTAGCTGAAGACGGCGAGCCAGATGGCGAGGTAGTGGCAGATTGCGGCAACCAGCGTGCAGGCGTGAAAGACCTCATGGAACCCGAACACGCCGGGAAACGGCTCAGGACGCTTGAGCGCGTACACCACTCCGCCGATCGTGTAGAGCACGCCGCCCGCAACTATCAGCACGAGCGCGGCCACACCGGCGTTGTGCAGCAGCTCGGGCATGACCCACACCGCCACCCAACCGAGCGCGATGTAGCAGGGCACCGTCAGCCAGTGCGGCGCTCCCGGCCAGGCCGTCTGCAGCACGACGCCGAGGAGCGCGCCCGTCCAGACCGTGACCAGGACGGCGATCGCCGGGCCGCGGGCCAGGGTGAGCGTCGCGATCGGCGTGTAGGTCCCCGCGATGAACACGAAGATCATCGAATGATCGAGGCGCTTCATCAGGGCGTGCGCTCGCGGGCGCCAGTTCAGCCGGTGATAGAGCGCGGACGTGCCGAACAGCAACGTCACCGTCGCGGCGTAGATGGCGGTCGTCGCGCCCGCCGCGCCGCCGCGCAGGGCCGCCGCAACGGCGATGAGACTCGCTCCGCTCGCGACGGAGACGACCGCCGCGTAGGCGTGCAGCCAGCCGCGCAGGCGTGGCTTGAGATCGGCGATCGCAGCGGCGAGGGCACTGGCCGGGGACTCGGGCAGCGCAAGCGGATCGGGGTCACTCCGCGACATCGTCCCAGGTTAGGTGAGCCCCCGACCGCCGCATTGATCGGGACTAAAGTGAGCCGGGTGGGTGTCCGTTCGGCTATCTACTCGCTATACGAACGCAGCCTGCGCGCAGATCTAGCCGGGCTCCCGGTGCCCGGCCACGTTGCGATCATGATTGACGGTAACCGCCGCTGGGCCCGAGCCGCAGGCTTCGAGGACGTCAGCGAGGGCCACCTCGCGGGGGCCCGGCACATCAACAACCTGCTCGGCTGGTGCCGCGAGGCCGGCGTCGAACACGTCACGATCTGGCTGCTGTCCACGGACAACCTGCGTCGTCCGCAGCACGAGCTCGAGCCGCTGCTGCGCATCATCGCCGGCGTCGTGCAGGAGTTGTCCGCCGACGGCGCACCGTGGCGCGTCGTCCCGATGGGCGCGCTGGACCTGCTGCCCAGCGAGACCGTCACTGCGTTGAAGACGGCGCAGGAGCGTACCGCCGAGCGCGACGGGCTGACGGTGAACGTCGCCGTCGGATACGGGGGACGGCGCGAGATCGCCGATGCGGTGCGGTCCCTGCTGCAGGAGCACGCGGCCGCGGGTACGTCCATCGAGGAACTTGTCGAGGTGATCGACGTCGACCACATCGCCGATCACCTCTACACCAAGGGCCAGCCGGATCCGGACCTGGTGATCCGCACCTCGGGTGAGCAGCGGCTGTCCGGATTCCTGCTTTGGCAGTCCGTCCACTCGGAGTTCTACTTTGCCGACGTGCTGTGGCCGGACTTCCGCAAGATCGACTTCTTGCGGGCGCTGCGCGACTACGGCAATCGGCGGCGGCGCTTCGGCGGATGACGCCGTTGGTCAGCGGCGACTGGCTCGCCGAGCACCGCGACGAGGTTCACATCGTGGATGTGCGCTGGTACTTGGACGGACGCTCGGGTCGGGCCGCGTACGCGGCAGGGCACCTCCCGGGAGCGGTCTGGCTCGACATCGACACCGAGCTGTCCGACCCCGCTTCAGCGGAGGTGGGACGGCACCCCCTGCCCAGCCCGGAGCGCTTCGCGGCTGCACTGGGACGGGCCGGCATCGCCGAGGGGCAGCCGGTGCTCGCCTACGACGACGCGGGCGGCTCGATCGCGGCACGGCTGTGGTGGCTGCTGCATGTCCTCGGCGAGCCGGCGGCGGTGCTGGACGGCGGCATCGCGGCCTGGCCAGGAAGGCTGACCATCGAGGCCCCGGTCCTGGCTCCGGTGCAGCGACCGGCGCGGCCCTGGCCGGCACACCGCTTCGCCGACGCCGACGCGGTGGCCGCAACGCAGGGCGTCGTGCTCGACGCCCGCGCGGCGAATCGCTTCGCGCACGGCGATCCGGCCATCGACTCGCGTCCGGGCCACGTGCCGGGCGCGCGCAGCTTTCCCTGGACCGAGAACCTCGACCCGAACGGACGGTTGCTCGCGCCCGACTTGTTGGCCGAGCGGTTCGCCGGAATCGGGGACGGGCCGGTGCTCGCCTACTGCGGAAGCGGCGTGACCGCCTGCCACGACCTGCTCGCGCTCGCGGTCGCCGGACGAGAGGACACCGTCCTCTACCCCGGTTCGTGGTCGCAGTGGGGCGCCGACGAATCGCGTCCGATCGAGACTGGCTGAGGTTGCGCGTGTTGCCCGGCGTAGGCCTCGGATCGCCCGTAGCGTTCAGGTTCGTGAGCGAGCGCAGCGGGCGAACCAATGTCATCGGGCTTTGCCGCCGGAACGAGCGAAGCGAGGCTCGGGCGTGACCCCTTCCGCCGAGCACCGCACCTTCGTCCTTGACACCTCGGTGCTGCTGTCCGACCC
>JALZAI010000308.1 GCA_030948475.1 Actinomycetota bacterium | reverse complement strand
GTAACGACCCGTCGGCAATCACCAGACCAGCGCACCAGCAGCCCCGCTCGACCGACCCCGATCCGGGGCCTTCGTCCTGATCGTCGATCACCAGGCCACGCGACGTCCTAAATCAGCGCCCTCCTAGCCGCGGACCGCGGCTCACTGCCCGGCCGGCCGACGCCAAGGGACGACCGAAGCGGGTCCGCTGCGCCGCCGGTCGGTTCCCCGTGGGTGACCCCGCAGGTGTTCCGCAAGGGCGTGGCCACCAGGATGAGGCCAGACTCTCCCCGTGACAGCCCGGAGCCAAGCACGGCCGCCATCAATTCCACCGTCCGGACGCGTTGCCCAGCCTGACCTGGGTGGGCGACGCTGGCTCAACTGTCCCCGGAGGATCCCGACGTACGAGCGGGCTCTGGCACGCGTGGCAGCGCGATCCTGAGGCTGAGCGTGCCGGTGAGGTCGAGCCAGGCGTCGGTGGGACCACGAACCAACCGAAGAACGACCTCGTCGCAGCCCGGGCAGCGCGCAACCAGGCCGGGTGCGCGGTGATAGACGCGCAGCACGGCCACCGGCCCCGTGTTCCCGCAGTGGGCGCAGCGTTGGAGCGCCGCGGTGATGTCGACGGCGAAGATCTCTCGCAACGGTCCGGCCAGCGCGTTGCCGTCCAGATATTGCTCTGTCATGTCAGCCTCCAGTGGGACCGAAGCGTTCCGTCTTGACCCTGCGCGGGTCATGCCCGAGCGCGACGAGGATGTCCGCGACCGCTTCCACGAAGCCGGTCGGGCCACACACGAAGCAATTCGCGTCGACGTCCGGGGGCCAGCCGTTGGTGTTGATGTCGGCGACGCCGATCCGCGCCGGTGATCGTGCGAAATGGTCCGGCGTGGCCCGGGTGAAGACGTAACGCACGTCCAAGCCGTCGTCGCCGGGCTGCGGCACCCGGAGCTCGTCGGCGTAGTACAACTCTGCGGGCGTCCGTACCGAGTAGAGCAGCCGGAACGGCACCCGGCTGCCGGCAGCGCGGCGGGCCCGCACCATCGCCATCAATGCGACGATGCCCGAGCCACCCGCCACGAGCAGCACCGGGTTAGTCTCCTCCGGCCGCCACACGAACCAGCCGCCCAGCGGGCCGCGGAGCTCGATCGGATCGCCGACCGACAGGCCGTCAGTCAGGTACGGCGAGACTTCACCGTCGGGTACCCGCTGCACCGTGATGCCGATCTGTTCGCCCTCGGCCGGCTGGGCCAGTGAGTAGCTACGGACGGCCTGATATCCGTCCTCGGCGGTCAGCCGGACATCGACGTGCTGCCCGGCCAGGTGCCCCGGCCAGCCGCCCACGTCGAACAGCAAGGTGCGTGCGCTGGGCGTCTCGTCGCGGTACTGGCCCAGCGTCGCGCTCTGCCAGGCCAGCCGAGCGGCTAGTCGCCCTGGTAGCGCTGCTCGCGCCACGGGTCACCGTAATCGTGGTAGCCGGCGCTCTCCCAGAACCCCGGCTCGTCGTGCAGGAGCAATTCGATGCCACGTACCCACTTCGCCGATTTCCAGAGATACAGATGCGGCACGAGCAGGCGGGCCGGACCGCCGTGCTCCGAGGGCAGGTCGTCGCCTTCGAACTGGTGCACGATCCAAGCCTGGCCGTCGAGCAGATCCTCCAGCGGGAGATTGGTGGTGTATCCGCCGTAGGAGTGCACCATCGCGAAATCGGCTGCCGTCTCGACCGTTGCCAATAGCGTGTCCAGCGACACGCCTTGCCATGAGGTCGCAAGCTTCGACCACCTGGTCACGCAATGCAGATCCGCTGTGGGAGTGTCTGCCGGCAGCGCCAGGAACTGCGGCCAGGACCATTCGTGCCGCTTGCCGGCCTCGTTCGTGATGACGAACTCCCACCGGTCCAGCGGCACCCGCGGTGTGGGGCCGGCCGACAGCACCGGAAAGTCTTCGGTCAGGTACTGGCCAGGCGGTAGCGCAATATCGGTGTTTCGGCGTCCACGGAACCCGGGCGAGAATCGAGTCATCAGCGACCTTTCTAGGTGCCACCTGTTCCGGCGCGGCGGTGAGCTGCATCGAGTTCGCCGCAACACTGTCCGACGCTAGCCTGGTCTGCGGACTGCTGTAGTTCCCAGCCCTGAGGCTCCCCCACTGCGCTCCCTCGTCGACAGCTCGGCCGCTACGACTGACAGCGCAGTGCCCACTGCTACGGTGCCGTCGTGAACTCCCAGTGGCCGGCGGCGCTGCCCTATGAGCGGTGGCACGCGACGTGCGACACGCTGCACGCCCATACCCAGGTCCTGGGCAAGCTGGCTGTGGCTCTCGCTGCGCCGGAGCCGCAACTGCAGCACGCCGCGCTGCGTCTGACAGCGCGAGGCTGGGAGACCGCTCCGCTGCCATCGCCCGACGGTTCCGGCGCCCTCGTCGTGGCGCTCGATCTCCGAACCCACGACGCGGTCGTCGAACACAGTGATGGCAGGACGCGGCGCCTCGCCCTCACCCCTGACCGTCCGGTCGGTGAGGTGACCCAGCAGGTGCTGCGGGCGGTAGCAGATCTCGGTGGCGCGGTGGAGATCGATCCCACCCCGCAGGAGGTTTCCTGGACCGTCCCGCTCGACGCAGATGACGAACACAGGCGCTACGACCCTGACCAGGTCGCGTCCTACTTCGCGGCCGCGACCCGCGCGGCGCTCGTGCTTGCCACGTTCCGAGCGCCGTACCGCGGCCGCTCGACACCAGTCAACGCATGGTGGGGCTCGTTCGACCTGGCCGTGAATCTCTTCTCCGGTCTGCCCGCGGACCCTCCGTCCAACGACTTCATCATGCGCAACGCGATGGACGTACAAGAAGTCGCCGTCGGCTGGTGGCCCGGCGACGGGCGCTACGGCACGGCGGCCTTCTACGCCTACGCCCACCCAGCGCCGGATGGGTTCGCAGCCGCAACGCTCACGTCTGACGCCGCCCACTGGGATGCGGCGCTCGGTGAGTATGTCCTGGACTGGGACGACGCCCGCTCCAGTCCAAGCCCGCATGCCACCGCGCTCGAATTTGCCCGCTCCGTCTTCCAACACGCGTGCACGGTGTGTGAGTGGGATCCCGCGCTGTCCGCGAGCGCGCGAGGAGTACCAGCGCCCGTGAAGTGAAAACGCGAACCGCCTGATCAGGGGGGGCGGTCGCTGGCCTCGACGGCTCTGGAATGAGCTCGGGCGGTTTTGATCGCGGCGGTCAGGGTCTGGATGTCGAACGCGCCGTAGTGGCGTTGGCCGTTGATGAAAAACGTTGGTGTGCCGGCTACGCCGCTCAAGTCGGCAGATTCGACGTCTTGAGCGATCCGCGTCTCGTGGTGATGTTGCATTAGGTCGTCGTGCAAGCGATCCGGGTCCAGCCCCAACTGGTCGGCGTAGCCGAGTAGATCCGAGGGCCGAAGTTCGTCCTGGTGGTCGAGCAGCAGATCGTGCATCGGCCAGAAGGCGCCCTGCGCGTCGGCCGCCTCGGCGGCTTCAGCGGCGAGTTGGGCCTGTGGGTGGACATCGGTCAGTGGTAGGTGCCGCCACACGTAGCGGACGTCGGTGTCGGTAAGCAGCTCCCGCACGACCGGTTCGGCGCGCCCACAGTACGGACATTGGAAGTCGCCGAACTCGATCACCGTGATCGTTGCTGCCGCTGGCCCACGGACGTGGTCTCGCGCCGGATCCACCTCGGGAATGAGGTCCTGGATCAGCGTCGCGTCCCCGATCAGGGCACGCGCCCGCCGCTCCGGTGGGAGCAGAGCGGTGAGCCGATACACCGTCCAGGTCAACGCCGACGCCACGACCGCCGCCGACAGCGCGCCGAGTTTCGCCTGATTGAGTTGCTCACCATGGAACGCGCGTGTCGCGATCAGCAACGCGACGGTGAAACCGATGCCGGCAATGGTGCCGCTGCCGATGACCGCAGCCCAGCCCACCGGCGGACGCACCCGACCGCGGCTGAGCCGAGTGACAGCCCACGATGTGGCGACAACGGCGACGGGTTTGCCGACCACGTAGCCGATCAGCATGCCAAGGGTCACCGGTGTGGCATAGGCATGAGCGAGAAAGCTGCCGGACAGCACGATGCCGGCATTGGCCAGGGCGAATACCGGGACGATGAGGTAGCTCGTCCATGGGTGATAGAAGGTCTGCAGCCGCGCGTTCGGAGACAGCGTGGAGGTCAGCCCGGCCGTGGCCGAGCGAGCGAGTTCGGGTGTCGGCTGCTCTCGAAAGCGGCGGACCAGACCGGTCGCCTCGTCCAGCTCACCACGAGCCGGCGAGTACGCGGAAGCGGACAAGCCGATGGCCAGCCCCGCGACGACGGGGTCGACGCCGCTAGCCAGTAACGCTGTCCAGATGACGAGGCCCAGCGCGGCGAAGACAAGTCGTTGCCGCACCCGCAACGCGGTCACCACGAGAAGAAGCGCGAACACGCCGACCGCAACAACGAGGGGCAGCACCGAGATCCGGCTGCTGTAGACGACGGCGATCACGACCAGTGCCGCGAGGTCGTCGACGACGAACACGGTCAGTAGGAACGCCCGCACGCGGTCAGGCACGTCGCGACCCAGCAACGCGAGCAAGCCGAGGGCGAGTGCGGTGTCGGTGGACATCGCCACGCCCCACCCGTGCGAAGTGGCGCGCCCGGCATTGACCGCGACATAGATCAGGACCGGGATCGCCATGCCGACCAGCCCGGCGACGAAAGGAAGCACGAACCGGCGCCGCTCGCGAAGATCGCCGAGGTCAAACTCGCGCCGCGCCTCCAGGCCGACGACCAGAAAGAACAGCGTCATCAACCCGCTATTGATCCAGGTCCGCAGATCGTGCGTGATCCCAACGGTCCCGAGACGAAGGGAGAACTCCGTCCGCCACATCGACTCATACGACGACGCGTCAATGTTCGCCCAGACCACAGCCGCGACAACCGCACCCACCAACACCCCGGCGCTTCCCGACTCGGTCTGCAGGAACGCACCTAGCGGAGCGGATCGTCTGCGAGCCCACACCGTTCGCCCCCGCCACAGCGAGGCAATGGGCGCGGAATCAGACATCGCCGCTCAAGCAGTCGAGACCGTCCGAGGCGGCGCAGAACGAGGCGCCGAAATCAGCGCAGCATCTCGCATCAACCGGACCGCCTCCTGGACTGCTCATCGACCGCGCCATGGTCACGAGTCTGCACCGGCAGGCGCACGGACGAAGAGTGGGATCGTAGAGCCCGACGGGTCGAAGGCCGGCCACACCGCGATGGCACGCTCCCACCACGCCCCCGCTCCACCGAGAACGACGGGATGGCAATCCGCGGGAGCAACGGATCAGCGGATAGCGTGCGGCAGGTGAGCGACGTCGACCTGTCCGAGCCCTGGACGTCCTGGTCGTCGCGTCGCCTCCCGTTCCGTGGGACGCATTTGGACAGCGCGGCCGCCGGGCGCTCGTCCGAAGCCACCCTTGCCGCGAGCGCCGCGCACGCCCGGTTGGAGGCCGAGGTCGGCGGCTACGTGGCGCAGGAGCAGGCGAGTGAGCAGATCGAGTCCGGGCGGGCGACACTCGCCGGCCTGCTTGGGGTGCCGACGGGCGGGCTCGCGTTCGTGGCGAGCGGCTCGGCCGGGTTGGACGCTCTGCTGCGCAGTTGGCCGCTCGTCGAGGGCGACACCGTCGGCGTAGCGGCACCCGAATGGGGGCCGAACCTGGAGGCCTTCAGCGCGCGGGGCCTGCGCATTGTCGAGTTGGCGGTGCACCATGATGGCGCGATCAATCTGGACACGCTGGAACGACGGCTGCACGACGACCCGCCCACGCTGATCCACCTCACGCAGGTCACCTCACACC
>JALZAI010000279.1 GCA_030948475.1 Actinomycetota bacterium | reverse complement strand
GGCGTACCCGCTACGTCTGGCGCCACCTCGTGGACGTGGTGATCATCGCGTTGCCGATGCTCCGGCCGCTCCGTGTTCTGCGGTTGATCATGTCGCTGCGCATGATCCGTCGGCTACGGCGACCGCTTACCGGTCACGCTCGAGGGACGCTCCGTCGGGGTCGTGCTGATGATCAGCGGGGTCGGGCTCTTCGGGGCGGTGACCGCGTCGTTCGCCGCATGGCTGGTCGACCAGCTGCGCGTCGAGGAGTCCGAGAGCCAGGCCGCCACGCAGCGCGACCTGCACGCCGTGCAGGCCCAGCTGGATCGAATCGAGAAGCGGCTGGCCGTCCAGGCCGGCGGCGCCGATACCTGAACGATCACCTTTCCTCCGGCGTGATCGGTCTTGCGCCGCGACACCGACCACCAGCGGGGAAAACCCGGTCGACGGCGTTTGCGTTAGTGGTATCGATCAGGGCAGCTGTGCCGCACACTGAGCAGGTGAGTGACCGCGCCGAACCGCGTGTCGCGACCTGGGAGCGGGTCTCCGAGTGGCCACTGGTCGCGCTCGCGGTCGGGTTCCTCGGCGTCTACGCCATCGACGTCCTCTGGGTCAGCATCGGCGCGAGCTGGCACCAGGCCCTGCGCACGATCGCGTACGTCATCTGGGCGCTGTTCGCGGTCGACTACCTCGTGCGGCTGGTGCTGGCCGAGAACCATCGTCGCTACTGGTGGCGCCACCTGGCCGACCTGCTGATCATCGTGCTGCCGATCCTGCGGCCGCTGCGGGTGTTGCGGCTGGTGATGCTGCTGCGCGTGCTCAACCGCCGCGCCGCGACCACCCTGCGCGGCAAGGTCGTCCTCTACGGCGTCTCCGGCGCCGTGCTGCTGTTGTTCTGTGCGGCGCTCGCGGTGCTCGACGCCGAGCGCCACCATCACGGCGCGAACATCACCTCGTTCGGGGACGCGCTGTGGTGGGCCGTGGTGACCATCGGCACCGTCGGCTACGGCGACCGGTTCCCGGTCACGGCCGAGGGGCGTTTCGTCGGCGTCGGGCTGATCGTCGCAGGCGTTGCGCTGGTCGGTGCGGTCACGGCGTCCTTCGCAGCCTGGATCATCGACCAGCTGCGGGTCCAGGAGGAAGAGGACCAGTCGGCCACCCAGCGCGACCTGCACCGCGTCGAGGCCAAGCTGGACGACGTCGAGAGCAAGCTCGAACTCATCGAGCTGCGGCTGGTCGACCTCGCGACTCAGCGCGACGGACGCGCCGCCAGCGCCTCGTCGTAGGCGACCTGCTCGTCCGGCACCGCCGGAACGGCGACGGCATCACCCTCGCGCGCGATCGACTCCGGGACGGTGTCGTGGTGGGCGCGCCCGGTCGCGTCCTCGTGGACGAACTTCGCGCCGCGCAGCAGGGACGCTCCGGCGGCCAGTAGCAGCATCAGGATCGACGCGCTGAACGCGATCAGCAGACCGTGCCGGAACGGGTCCGAGATCAGGTGCGGGAAGAACGACTGACCGAAGATCGCGGGGTCGACGCCAGCTCCAGGATTCGGGACGAGGGCCTTGATCGGGTTGTCGCCCAGGAACGCCGCGAACAACGTGCCCACGGGGGACGTGTGCGATGCCGCAGCGGCCTGCCCTGGCGCGACACCCGCGGCGGTCAGCCCGTTCGACAGCGCGTTCGGCAGCCGGCTCGCGAGCCCGACCGCCATCAGCGTGAAGAAGCCACCCATCGAGAGCACCATGCCGGCATTCATCCCCGTCGCGCGAATGCCCGACGCGGCGCCGCGCTGCGAGGCGGGCACCGCGTTCATGATGGCGGCGGAGTTCGGCGCGGCCATCAGACCCATGCCGATGCCGTTGAGCGCGAGCAGGATTGCGAACTGGACGTAGTCAAAGTCCGCAGGCAGCAGGATCAGCCCGGCGAAGGTCAGCGCAGTGAGCAGCAACCCGCCGGTCGCGAAGGCACGCGCGCCGAACCGGTCCGAGATCGCCCCGGACGCCGGTCCCGCGATCAGGAAGCCGACCGTCAGCGGCAACATATAGATGCCCGCCCACAGCGGTGTGTCGTGGAAGCTGTAGCCATGCAGCGGCAGCCAGATGCCCTGCAACCAGATGATCAGCATGAACTGCAAGCCGCCGCGGGACATCGCTGCGAGCAGGTTCACCGCCTGCCCGGCCGCGAAGGCGCGCACCCGGAACAGCCTCATGTTGATCATAGGATCGGGCACCCGGTTCTCGACGAACACGAATGCGACGAGCAGGGCCACCCCGCCGATCAGGCCAACCAGCACCGTCGGCGCCGTCCAGCCCATCGTGTGCCCGCCGTAGGGTTGCAGGCCGTAGGTGATGGCGACCAGCAGCGCGATCAGCCCGACACCGAAGGTGAGGTTGCCCCACCAATCGACCACGATCTTGCGGGACCGGTCGCGTGCCTTGTCGTGCAGTGTCCGGTAGCCCATCCAGGTGCCCCAAACACCGACCGGGACGCTGACCCAGAACACCGCGCGCCAGTGCCACTCGGAGAGGACGCCACCGATGATCAGGCCGAGGAACGAACCCGCCAGCGCCGCCACTTGGTTCACGCCAAGTGCGAACCCGCGCCGCTCCGGCGGGAAGGCGTCGGTAATGATTGCTGTCGAGTTCGCCATCACCATGGCGCCACCGACGCCCTGGACGATGCGCAGCACGATGATCTCGAGCGCTCCGGCCGAGCCGCTGTTGGGGACGAGGGCGCAGCCGATCGAGGCGATCGTGAAGATCAGGAAGCCGAGGTTGAACAGGCGGGCGCGTCCGTACTGGCGCCGAGGCGGCCGAACGTTACGACCAGCACGGCGGTGACGAGCAGGAAACCCATCAGCATCCAGAGCAGGTACGAGATGTTCTCCGGCGCAAGCGGATTGAGCCCGAGCCCGGCGAAGATCGCGGGCAGCGAGATCAGCAGAATGGACGAGTTGAGCGTGGCGGCCAGGATGCCGACCGTCGTGACCGACAGCGCGACGCGCCGGTCGTGGGTTGCCGAATGAGGCACGATGATCCTCCCGATCGTTAGCAATGCTAACTAACTGGATCGGGACGGGTCCACCGGGTTCCGTACTATTCGCGTGTGACCGTCGTCCCGATCCGGCTCTTCGGCGATCCCGTGCTGCGCACCCTCGCCGACCAGGTGACCGAATTCGACAAGCAGCTGCGCATTCTGGTCGCGGATCTCACCGAGACGATGCGCGACGCCCCCGGCTCCGGTCTGGCCGCGCCCCAGATCGGGGTCGGCCTGCGGGTGTTCACCTATCATGTCGACGACGAGCAGTCCGGTCACCTTGTCAATCCGGTCCTGCACTTCCCGGACGACGAGATGCAGGACGGCGAGGAGGGCTGCCTGTCGATCCCGGGTCTCACCTTCGACTGCGTGCGCCGGGAGAATGTCGTCGCGCACGGGCAGAACATGTACGGCGACCCGATCACGGTCGAGGGAACGATGCGGCTCTCCCGCTGCATTCAACACGAGAGCGACCACCTCGACGGGGTGCTTTTCGTCGACCGCCTTGACACCACGACGCGCAAGGCCGCGATGAAGGCGATCCGCGATGCCGAGTGGTCCGGACTCGGTCCGCCGCTCGTCAAGCTCAGCCCGCACGCATGAGGTTGGCTTTTGCCGGGACGCCCGCCGCGGCCGTCCCGTCCCTGCAGGCGTTGCTCGACTCGCCGCGGCACGAGGTTGTCGCCGTGATCACCCGACCCCCCGCCCGGTCCGGACGCGGCCGCCGCGAGATGGCCTCGCCGGTTGCGGAACTCGCAGCCGAAGTCGGTCTGCCGGTGCTGGCTCCAACCCGTCCGGGCGACGTGCCGTTCCTCGCGTCGCTTGCCGACCTCAAGGTCGACTGCTGCCCGGTCGTCGCGTACGGCGCGCTGCTGCCGCCGGACGCGCTCGCGGTAGCGCCGCACGGCTGGGTGAACCTGCATTTCTCGCTGTTGCCGGCCTGGCGAGGGGCGGCGCCGGTGCAGCACGCGATCCTGCACGGCGACGAGATCACCGGCGCGTCCACGTTCCGGATCGCGGCTGGGCTGGACACCGGACCGATATTTGGCGTGGTGACCGAGCCGATCCACCCGACCGACACCGCCGGCGAGCTGCTGCACCGGCTCGCGAGCTCCGGAGCCACGCTGCTGACGGCGACGATGGACGGCATCGGCGACGGCACTCTGGAGCCGCGCCCGCAGCCATCCGATGGCGTGTCGATTGCCGCCAAGGTCAGCGTCGCGGATGCAGCGGTGGACTGGTCGACCCCGGCGCGCCACGTTGACCGGCTGGTTCGCGCCTGTACCCCGGGGCCCGGGGCATGGACGATGTTTCGCGGCGAGCGGGTCAAGCTCGGGCCGGTTCGGGTTTGCGGTGGGAACAATCTCGCGCCGGGCGAGCTGCGCGTCGAACGCTCCGGCGTCTTTGTCGGGACGGCCACGGCGGAGGTCCAGCTCGGGCTGATCCAGCCGTCCGGCAGGCGCCCGATTCCCGCGCCGGACTGGGCCCGCGGCGCGCGTCCCGAACCGGGCGAGCGACTTGGCTGATCGTGCCCGGCTGGTCGCATACCGGCTGCTGCGTGCGGTTGACGCCGACGGCGCGTACGCCAACCTGGTGCTACCCGGCCTAATTTCCGGAGCTGGGCTCAGCGGCCGGGACGCTGCCCTCGCGACTGAGCTCGGCTACGGCGCGGTCCGCGCGTCGGGGACGCTCGACGAGATCCTCGGCGCCTGCGTGACCCGCCCGTTCGCCGACATCGAGCCCCCTGCGCGCGATTTGCTGCGGTTGGGCGCGTACCAGCTGCTGCGCACCCGCATTCCGCCGCACGCGGCCGTCGCGACGACCGTTTCCCTCGCGCGAGATGCCGGCTTGGCGCGCGCAGCCGGATTTGTCAACGCCGTGCTGCGCAAGGTGGGTAGTACCGACTGGGCCGGCTGGACCGCGCGACTGGCCGAGGGCGCCTCGGAACTGCGCGCGATGGCGCTGCGGACCGCACACCCCGAATGGATCGCGGCGGCCTTCGCTGACGCGCTGGGCGGCGACCTCGGCGAGACGAAGGCCGCCCTCACCGCCGACGACGAGCGGCCGCAGACGCATCTGGTCGCCTGGCCGGGCCGGTGCACCCGCAGTGAGTTGATCGGGCAGTCTGGCGGGGCGCCCGGGCCCTACTCGCCGCATGCGGTACGACTCGACGGCGGCGAACCTGGTGCCGTGCCGCTGGTGCGCGCCCGCCGCGCCGGAGTGCAGGACGAGGGCAGTCAGCTGTGCGCCCTCGCGCTGGTGGCGGCGCCCCTCGACGGCCGCGACGAACGTTGGCTGGACCTGTGCGCGGGCCCGGGCGGGAAGACTGCACTGCTCGCAGCGCTCGCTGCCGAGCGCGGCGCGACGGTGACCGCCAACGAGCTGCGCCCGCACCGCGCCGAGCTGGTTCGCAAGATCACCGCGGCGTGGGACATCGAGGTCCAGGTCGGCGACGCCCGCGAGTTGGTGCCGGTCGAGGGCGGGTACGACCGGGTGCTGTTGGACGCGCCGTGCACAGGGCTGGGCGCGTTGCGGCGTCGCCCGGAGTCGCGCTGGCGGCGCGGTCCGTCCGACGTCCCCGAGCTGGTCTCGCTGCAGCGGTCGTTGCTGGCCGCCGCGCTGCGCCTGGTCCGTCCCGGGGGCGTCGTTGCGTACGTCACCTGCTCGCCGCACCCGGCCGAAACCGCCGAGGTGGTCGCGGGGCACGACCTGCTCGATGCCCGTCCGAGCTTCGCGGGTGTCATGCAGTTGGGGGACGGGCCGAGCGTCCAGCTCTGGCCGCACCGTCACGGCACCGACGCGATGTTCTGCGCCCTGATCCGCGGCTGAGCCGCCGGGACCAGACCCGGCATCCGGCCGGTGGTCACCGACGCGTTCGCCACCCTGATCCGGCAACACGGCGCCTGGCTGCTGCAGTCGGTGTGGTGCCCCGCCACCACCACCCCGGCACCGCCGCTGGCCGCGCTGCGCGATCAGACGCTGCGGCTGCTCCCGCACGTCGCGATCGGCGCCCCCTGGTCGACCAGCACCCTGATCAACGTCGAAACCGTGCTCTGGGCTGAGCTGTCCGGGATCCTTGACACAGCTCAATCCACGTCGACCTACGATCCGTCGGAGCATGAAGATCGACATGTCGGCGCAGCCCGCTCGCTAAACTTCGCCCGTGAGCGGACGTAGCGAGCCGATGATCGCGCCCAGCATACTGTCCGCGGACTTCGCCCGGCTCAGCGAGGAGGCCGATGCCGTCGCGTCCGCGGACTGGCTGCACGTCGACGTGATGGACGCCCACTTCGTCCCCAACCTGACCTTTGGGTTGCCGGTCGTGCAGAGCCTGCTCAAGGCGACCGACATCCCGCTCGACTGCCATCTGATGATCGACGACCCGGACCGGTGGGCGCCTGGCTACGCCGAGGCCGGCGCCGCCAACGTTACCTTCCACGTCGAGGCCGCACGCGACGCCGTGCAGACAGCTCGCGCCATCCGCTCGGCCGGCGCGCTCGCTGGGCTGTCGGTCAAGCCGGGCACGCCGCTCGAGCCGTACCTGGAGATCCTCCGCGAGTTCGACACGCTGCTCGTGATGACGGTCGAGCCCGGCTTCGGCGGGCAGAGCTTCCTCACCGAGGTGCTCGGCAAGGTGCGCCTGGCGCGCGAGCAGGTCCGCGCCGGACATCTGCGCCTGTTCGTCGAGGTCGACGGCGGCATCGACGAGAAGACGATCACCGCGGCAGCCGAGGCAGGCGCGGACGTGTTCGTCGCCGGCTCAGCGGTGTACGGCGCGGACGATCCGGGGAAGGCCGTAGCGATGCTGCGGGCCCGGGCTCGCGCCGCGATGCGTGGGTAGGACATCCGTGCAGCTCAGCGAGGCCGAGCAGGCGGCGATGCATCGCGCGCTCGCACTGGCCGAGACAGTGCGCGGGCGGACCAGCCCGAATCCGCCGGTGGGCGCGGTGATCCTCACCC
>JALZAI010000425.1 GCA_030948475.1 Actinomycetota bacterium | reverse complement strand
GGGCAGCGGCGACCTGCTCGACGCCGTCCTCGCGGACCTGCCCGTCGCGCCGGCGGACGACGACGAAGAGGGCGGCCCGCGGCGGGTCGCACTCATCGGCCGCCCCAACGTCGGCAAGTCCAGCCTGCTAAACCGGCTCACCGGCGAGGAGCGCTCGGTCGTCGACGCAGTCGCGGGCACGACCATCGATCCGGTCGACAGCCTCGTCCAACTGGACGGCGAGGTGTGGCGCTTCGTGGACACCGCCGGTCTGCGCCGCAAGGTCAACCAGGCCAGCGGCATGGAGTACTACGCCAGCCTGCGCACCACCGCGGCGATCGAGTCCGCGGAGGTGGCGGTCGTCCTGCTCGACGCGTCCGAGTCGCTGACCGAGCAGGACCAGCGGGTGATCGGCGAGGTGATCGACGCCGGCCGCGCGCTCGTCCTTGCCTTCAACAAGTGGGATCGGCTTGACGAGGATCGCCGACTCACCCTGGAACGCGAGGTCAGCCGCGAGTTGGCGAGGGTGGCGTGGGCGCCGCGCGTGAACGTCTCGGCGCGCACCGGGCGCGCGGTGGAGAAGCTCCCGGCGCAGCTGCGGATCAGCCTAGCGTCATGGGACCGGCGCATCTCCACCGGACGGCTTAACGCGTGGCTCGGCGAGGTGCTCGCGCAGACCCCGCCGCCGCCCCGTGGTGGCAAGGCGCCGCGGGTGCTGTTCGCCACCCAGGCCGACAACCGGCCGCCACGCTTCGTCCTGTTCACCACCGGGTTCCTCGAGGCCGGATACCGCCGATTCATCGAGCGGCGGCTGCGCGAGGACTTCGACTTCACCGGGACACCGATCGAGATCTCGGTGCGGGTGCGGGACAAGCGCGGCGCGCCGCGCGCCTGATTACCCGTCGCTCGCTGCGCTAGGGTTGGACACCGCACGACCGGGACGTGGCGCAGCTTGGTAGCGCACTTGACTGGGGGTCAAGGGGTCGTGGGTTCGAATCCCGCCGTCCCGACCCACCACCCGACGCCCGGCCTGGGGGAGGCGCGCGTGACGGCAGCCGCCAACACCGAGCCGACGACCGACCGCATCCTCACGATCCCCAACCTGCTCAGTGTGCTGCGCCTGCTCGGCGTGCCGCCGTTCCTCTGGCTCCTGCTCGGCCCGCACGCGGACGGGTGGGCCCTGGCAGTGCTCATGCTGTCGGGATTCACCGACTGGCTCGACGGCGTCCTCGCGCGGCGGCTCAACCAGCAGAGCCGGCTCGGCGCGATGCTCGATCCCGCGGCCGACCGGCTATACATCCTGGCCACGCTGGTCGGTCTCGTGCTGCGCCACATCATCCCGCTGTGGCTGGCGCTCGCGATCGTCGGTCGCGACCTCGTGCTGAGCGCCTCGCTGCTCGTGCTGCGACGGCACGGCTTCGGCCCGTACGCCGTGCACTACCTCGGCAAGGCCGCCACGTTCTGCCTGCTCTACGCCTTCCCACTGCTGCTGATCGGCGCACACGAGGGGACGTTGGCTGACCTTGCCCGTCCGCCGGCCTGGGCCCTCACGATCTGGGGGACCGGGCTCTACCTCTGGGCCGGAGTGGTCTACCTGCGCCAGGCGGCGCAACTGGTTCGACACGGCACTGGGCACGAGACCGCGGCGGCACCGTGACGACCCGGCGCCCGAGCGGCGACCGCGGACTGTCGCCACAGCTGCTCGTCGAACTCGTCATGGATCCGCGCGATCCCGCCTACGAGGCAGCGGCACAGCGACGCGGCGGACAGCCGGCCCGCCACTGGTACGACCGCCCGGCCCTCGCGGTCGGAGCCCTGATCGCCGGCTTCGTGCTCGCGCTCGCGTACGTTCATACCAATCGCGGCGCACCCGGCGCGGTCAGGGTCCACGACGACCTGGTGACGCGCGTCCGCACTGCCGAGCAGCGCGCCACCGTGCTCGCCACGGAGGCGCAGCGCGACACGCTCCGGCTCAATGCGCTGCGTGACAGCGCACTGGGCGATGCGGGACCACTGTCCACCGCGCTCGACCGCGATCAGCTGCTCAGCGGAGAGCTGGCCGCCACCGGACCGGGGCTGGAGGTCACCCTGTCCGAACCGCCCGCGCCACGTTCGACGAGCGATCCCGGGCGAGGCGGCACTGTCCCGATCGCCGCGGGACATATCCTCACCGACCGTGATGTACGCAGCGTCGTCAACGAACTGTGGGCCGGTGGCGCCGAGGCGATCGCGGTGAACGACATCCGGCTCACGCCCACTTCCGCGGTGCGGTTCGCGGGTCAGGCCGTACTCGTCGACTTCCAGCCCATAGCGTCGCCCTACACGATCACGGCGATCGGCGACGCCGACGCTCTGGCGACCGGCTTCGCCGCGAGTGACGTCGCCAGCCGCTACCAGACGCTGTCCAGCGCGAAGGGCATCGGCTTCTCCTTCCATGAGCAGTCCGAGGTCAGCGTTGCCGCCAGCCCGGGCACGACCCTGCGCTACGCGCACGTCCCAGCGGGCGGCGGCCGATGATCGCAGCCGTAGCGCTCATCGCCGGCATCGTCGCGGGGC